>JBEBUE010000083.1:0-9069 GCA_040393485.1 Herminiimonas sp. | reverse complement strand
CGCTTGGGTTTAAGCGGTTGAATCGGTCGCAGCCATTGCTGTTGTGGTTGTTTTGCATCAAGTGCAAAACGCAACTATGCATAAGCGCGATAAAGAGCGTGACGACCTTTTTATCTACAATACGGTTCGAGCAATAAGAGTAGAAATAGACGCTCATGTTGGTGGCATAGCTCGCACAACTCAAAATATCCGAGACGCAAGACAAAAGGGGGGATGAACATATTTGTGGAAATAAAAGTGACATTTCCTGTGTATGAAAATTGCGTTGGCACATTGGGGGGGGGCGATGATCCAGCTTATTCAAGCTGCAATCATTCGGCACTACAGATGGCTTACGGTTTTTTATGACCTCGTCAATGAATTGGGTTAGATGAACAAAAAATATAGCGATATTCGGACGCCTGACGAGGACGAGAGCCTTAAGGAAATGCAAACAGCCGCGATACGCCAAGGTGAAGCAATCGTAAGTCTTGATTGCAAGCCGAGTCTGGACGATTACTTGCGAACGCTTCGACGCGATCACATTGCCTAAATAGACTATCAAGCCGAGAAGAAAAGTATGCATAAAAACGTTATGGATGTCCTTTGCGCTGTCGCATTGCTGGGATGCGCCTATGGGCTCCTGATGATTGCCAAGGAATTTTCCAAATTTTCCTATACGCCTGGCATCGGTGATTTAGCCACTTGGTTTGGAGCTATAGGTACAATCGGAACTCTTATTGGTACCATCGTGCTTGCAACCATAGAGACTAGAAAACGAAAGCGGGATGAAGAGCTTCGGGCATATCTTGTTGCCGCTGGCATGCGTCAACGAATTGCTTTTGCACTTGGTGTTGTGACCGGCATCAAAAACAAATTGGGTGCCACGGTATTGGTTGATCAACCGCCAGAAGTTCTCGCTACTTTTGGAGATATGCTTGAACAACTTGAGACATGGACTCAAGAAAGCTTGCTTCCGCTTGTAGGCATGCCAAACTTTATAGCAATCAATCTTGCACAAGCGGCCGATGAGATTGCGGCGGTTGGAAAGTCTCTCGTAGTTAGCTCCAAGCATTCTGAGATTGGCCGAGCTGAAAATCGGCGCTCTCTTGCCGCTCAAATGCACAATATGTTGCTGCAAACTGTGGCAAAGCTGGACACAGCATTGATTGAAAGTGACAAGGCTATTGAACTCATTAAGAGAATTAACAAAAGTTAGCTTCATGCCATCATCTTCGCGCCTTCGGTAACCAGACCTTTTGTTCGGCCAGCGCCAATAAAAAAAGCCTGACGATATTTCGTCAGGCTTTTTTTATATGAGCTGTGTGCGTTTAGTTAAGCACAGAAATCCAAAGGCAGGCGTCGCGGGAAGTGTTGCCCTTTGCCCGACTTATCGGCATCACGCAAAGTGCGCCACGTATAGGCCAGTGCGTTCTCTACCGCCAGTACCGTCGCTTCACCCAAAGCGAGGCGACCCGCCAGCGTGCTGGCCAAGGTGCAACCGGAACCATGATAGTTACCCGGCAGGCGATCGCAGGTGAAGGTGTGCGAACTGCCGTCACGGGAATATAAACGGTTATGGACTTCCTGCTCATCACCGTGGCCGCCAGTGATCAACAGATGCTGGCAGAACGGCAGCAGTTTTGCGGCGCACTCATCTGCCGTACCATTCGGCAGTTCGGCAAGGATGCGCGCTTCCGGCAGGTTAGGTGTAACGACGGTAGCTAGCGGTAGCAGGCGTTCACGCATCGCGTAACCAACTTCGTCCTTGCCCAGCGCGCCACCACCACCGGCACGCAAGACCGGATCGCACACCACCGGTACGTTCGGCAGGCGTTGCAGGATGCTTGCCACGGTATCCACCATTTCAACCGAGCCCAGCATACCGAGCTTTATGCCGGCGATAGGCAGGTCGGTAATGACTGCTTCGGCCTGCGCCAGAACCCAGGCCGAGTCCAGTACGCGGAAGTCGGAAACATCAACCGAGTTTTGTACGGTCAGTGCGGTAACAGTGGGTGCAGCGTGACAGCCTTGCGCCATCAGTGCTTCGATATCTGCCTGCAGGCCGGCACCACCGCTGGGGTCATGGCCGGAAAGACAAAGGACGACAGGGCGGGAACTGGAAGTATTCATAGTGCTGATTAACTCTTTAAACATGGTGCTTACACAAGTTAATTCCACGAAGGAATTGCGCAAGGGTAAGCAACCTGAAAAAAATGGTTCGCTCAAATACGGAACCGGACTAGCTCGCCAGACGCGTTGCGCCCGCCATTATAGCCGCGACTGCAGCCTGCGACGCGAATCGGCGACTGATACGGAAAGAGTGCCGGACAGCGCTTAGGGAAAGAGGTTTTGCTTGCGTATGATCTCGGCAATATTGTCTGCCGGCAGTGGCCACGCCACGTAGTAGCCCTGTACTTCATCGCAGGCCAGGGTTTGCAGGATGTGCAGTTGTTCCACTGTTTCCACGCCTTCTGCTACCACGCGCATACCCAGTGCTTTGGCCATGGAGACGATGGCGGTAAAGAAAATTTCGCCATCCTTGCCGCGTCCCAGCTGGGAGGTGAACGCCTGGTCTATCTTGAGGATGTCCATATCCAGTCTTTGCAGCAGCGCCAGCGATGAGTAACCGCTGCCGAAGTCATCGACGTGCACCTTGATGCCCATTTTGTTAATCTCGGTCAGTTCATCAAAGATGTCGCCGACGTTGCGCATCATCGCTGATTCGGTCAATTCGATCTCGAGCAGCGAAGCGGGCACAGCATATTTGTCGAGGCTGGCCGCCAATGATTTTTTGACCTTGCCTTCATTGAATTGATGCGGTGACACATTGACCGATACCGGTACTGCAGCCACACCTTGCCGGAGCCAGTTTGCCAGTTGTGCGCAGACTTTATCGACCACCATTTCACCGATCTGATTGATCAGTCCGGTTTCTTCGGCCAGGCTGATGAAATCATGCGGCATGACCAGGCCGCGGGTCGGATGCTGCCAGCGTATCAATGCTTCCATGCCCAGTAATTTGCCGGTCTGGGTTTGCACACGTGGCTGGTAGTAGATGATGAACTGGTCATCCTTGATCGCCTGCATCAATTCCTGTTCGGTATTGATACGCATCTTGATGCTTTCATACAGCGTGCGATCGTAGAAACGGAATTGGCCTTTGGAGCCGGTTTTGGCTGCATACATCGCGATGTCGGCATTCTTGACCAGGGTTTCCACATCCTCTCCGTCTCGCGGGAAGATACTGATACCGATGGAGCCGCCGATTTTGTTTTTTTGCGAACCGCTGTCACGCGAAAAATCGAATGGTTCCTGCAGGACCTGGTTAATCCGAAACGCAATATGCGCGGCTTCTTCTTCGCTGTGTATGGCTTCCAGGATCACAGTAAATTCATCGCCGCCTATGCGTATGACTTTGTCCGTCGGGCGCAGTACCGAGCGCAGGCGTTGTGCGACCGTACATAACAATTGATCACCCGCTGAATGACCGAGTGTGTCGTTGATGTTTTTGAAGTCATCGAGGTCGATGAAGAGGACTGCCAGCATGGTGGAATTTGACTTGGCATGTTCCAATGCTTTCGGCAGGTAAGCCATGAACCAGTGCCGGTTGGGCAGGGCGGTCAGGCCATCTTCGGTCGCCAGGCGTGCCATTTCCCGTTCATGGCGTTTAGGCTCGCTGATGTCGCGCAGTGTGATCGCCAGGCCGTTTTCGGAACGGACAAATTTTCTTTTGAGCCATTCGGCATCTACCGGACTGTCCGGCGGGACTTCATAATCATCCTCAAAGAAGCCGGTCTCCATGGCGATGCGATAGGCTTGCATGACTTTTTCAAAGTATTCACCGGAATAAAAATCCGACACTTTGACACCAGTGAATTTGTCCTTGCTCATGTTGTAGAAGGACGCTCCTTTTTCATTGCAATCGACCACCTGGAAATCTGTGATGTATTGATTGCGATCCCTGGTTGGCAACAGGATGTAGAAACCTTCGTTGCCGCCTTCGGTAGCGATGCGGTAGGTTTCCCGTATGGCATTGGCTTGCTGCTTGCGCCACGCCAGGCGTATCGACATCCACATCGCGGTACCGGCAAACAAGAGCAGCAACACGCTGCCAACAATGCCGATTTTGCGATACATCGCCAAATTGTTTTCGTACGGCAGCAGGATGTCTTCCTTGCTTAAACCCACCATGACATAGAAGGGATAACCCTTGAGTTTTTGCGTGGCGATGAAGTGGGTATCGATGTCCGAATACTGGCGCGCATTGCCGGTGACGTTCGGTGCGGTGTATTCGGCGCGCATAGGGAATGAAACCAATGAGAGTGCATCGTCTTTGCGTCCGCGCATTTGTGCGACGCGTTCGATACCATCATTGCCGATAAAGGCCAGCACACCGTCATGTCCGAGGATGGGATCGTCCGAAAAAAGCGTAAAGAACTCTGGTGCCAGCCCCAGTACCAAGACGCCGGCGAATGTGCCGTCGGCATTCTCTAGGCGGCGCGTTACCTGGACGATTTTTTCCTTGCTGAGGCGGCCTATAGTCGGTGTGCTGATGCGCAATTCGGTCGACGCGTTTTGTGCGTGGAATTTGAAGTATTCGCGGTCAGAGACCGTGAACATTTGTGTGACCGGAATGCTGGTGGTAAGGGGGTGGCCGTCCACATCGTAAATCGCGACCGATGAGAACTGAGGCACGTTCAGCAAACCTTTGCCTATCATCTCTTCAAAGCCGAGATAGCCCTTGGATTGCTCCCAACCGTATTTGATTTGCTGCGCCAGCTGGTCCAGCTGTTCTATGCTTCTGGTCAGATATTGAGCATAGGCCTTGGAAATGGAGACGGCTTGTTTGGCAGCATTCTCCTGCAGGATGCGCTTGTCGTTTTCCAGCTTGGAGTAAACCGCGCCCCACAGCAGGGCGATCAGCAGCAAGGCCGACAGCGGCCACAGGATCACAAGGCGCAGGTGTCTTTGGATAAAGCTGATTTTCGGTGAACTATCGCGCGGGTAATCACCTTGGTTTTTCGCATGCATAAGAATAATCAACCGGCCATAGGTTATGTTCTGTGATGGAAACTAGACGAGGTAAGCGAGCGATAGCGAAAGAATGCGACTCTACGCTTGCTCATGGGGCCGACGAATGTGCAGCCTGGAGGTCGAAGAACGGTTCTTGCGTTTCTGTTTCTCGTTGTTAGCGAGCTTGTCTATTCAGTAATAATTAAGTGTCTATCTGTCTCTTTGCATAAGGCTGGTATTCGCATAGGTTGCTGCAGTGGCGATGATCTTTGTCTCTTCGCTATTTTCGCTATTGTTATAAGGTGCGCAGGCTTGAAAGCGACCAAGTGTAGCCATTAGGAAATATTGCTGTTATCCCATAGATATGGGATAAAAAGGTGGTGCGAGACCTTAATTAACAAATGCGACTGATTTGCTTTTCCGAATGAATGTTGCCTATAGGGAAAATTATAGAGCCGTTTGATCGGGTGGAGAACGATGTGCTTTTTTTAAATTTTAAATTTAACAATTGCATCAGCTAAATCGATGTTCGACTTAATCAATTAGCATCTAAATTAACATTTCCATCACCTGATGTTGCGCAAGCGACGACGCGCTGCCCCGCGCCTGCTTTGCTTTTAGAGGCTTTGTGCCAGATATGGCTAAGGACGGACATGCCGATATAGAGCCGTGCCTGGCTGGTCATAAATCCGTAAGGCGAGGCATTTGATCGAGGATTTTTCTTTGGCATCAGCCTGGTTTGCACGCATCTGCGTCTTGCTGTCAGGCTATGGGACGCGTACCATGAAGCCATAAAACAATGACATTTTTTATGGAGACATCAATGTCAGTTCACTTGATTGAAGCAGTCCGTTTTAATGAAGCAGGCGACAGAGTAGAAATGGTGCGCTGGGGGCGTGGACACCGTAAAGGTGACGGTTCCCCGGGCTGGGAAGCGGTGACAACGGAACATGATGTCAGCCTGGTGGTTGACGCGCTGCACTTTGGCGATGAAGTGGCGACGGCTTTCAAGGTTGGGAATGAAATGGTGCTGGGCCCGCGCGTCCACATCGTGATTCATGAACACGGCATAGAAGACATCGATACGATAGACCACGATGTTCCGGGCCGTACATTGGCAGATTTGCCGCGATTTTAAACTGTCACTAACTGGCGGCAGTGACATATATATTTGAGATTGGATGCAGTAATGGGTGGTGATTTAACGACGGATGAGTTCGACGCGCTGGCGCAGATCGTTGCGGGTATCAAGCACGGAGAACGGCCATCTGCTTGTGTAGCAAGGAATACCAAGCGCCTGCTCGGTCTCAAATACATTGAATACGCCAAAAATGGTCAGTTGGCCTTGACCGACAAGGGCAAGCAAACCTTGTTTATCAAGAGCTGTATCAATGGCTTGCGCGCCATTGCAACTGATCCTGCAACAGTATTGAAATCCGATGTGCAGACTTTTCTAGGCAAGAAAGGACACATCGCAGCGAAAGACGGTGGTTACGAAATTACGGAAAAAGGCCGGGAATGCCTGGCCGATATAGATGCCCGTAGTAAATAAACTGTCCTTTCCCGTCTGCTGATCACTCCTGCGTCGCCTGCATATTGCAGTGCGATGCAGGCTTGCAAACATGATCGTATAATCGCCTCTGGTTGCTCACTCGTCATTTTCATGGCCAGTCGGCGATGTCACCAATTTGGTCTGTACGTAAAAGGTACTGAAGGCACTACGCCAGCGTAGCGGCTACGCCATTCCAGTTCCGCACTAGGTCGAAGTAATCGTTTTTCTACTTTTTAAATAAAGGGGGAGCGTTACATGAAATCTGTTTGCTTACTTGGATTAAGTCCTCCTCAATCTCGTCGCAGGGGTTGGAGGGCTCATATTGCCTGCGCAGGATGGGCAGCAATTCTTCAGCGGTTCCATGAACATCGAGCCGCGTTTCTTGTCTACACCATACTTATTGCCGCCGCACGAACGTGTGCGGTCCCGTCAGAATTTTTTCAGATAGGGCTTAAGCGATGAACGATCGAAACACCCACCTTGCCACACCCGCATTCGCGGTAGCAGAACCTTTCAGTACCACGCAGATAGAAGCAGCACTGCGCATCCTGAAGCACTTGCTGCACAATTTTCCGGGTACGACCACATTCCGCGTGACAGGCGAGCATCTCGACCTGATCGAAATTGAGACGCCCAAATTCACACTGCTGCTGCATGACCTGTCGGTCTTGCGCAAGCTGGTGTTTGCGCGCAGCCCCTTGCCGCTGGCCGATGCTTATATCAATGGCCTGATCGGTATTGATGGTGATCTGTATGCTGCATTGGGACTGAAGCAGTATTTTGCTTCCTTCGATTTCTCGCTGGCGACACGCTGGGAATTAGTGCGCGACGCATGGCGCTTGCCGTCCAAACCAAGGCAACTGGCGCTGACGCCATTCGGTACCGGGGAATTTGCACATAGGCATTCAAGGAGCAGCGATCAGGCTGCCATTTCCTTCCACTATGACGTCTCCAATTCCTTCTATCAGTTGTGGCTGGATAAACAGATGGTCTATTCATGCGGCTACTTCCACTCGCTACAAGATACGCTGGAACAGGCACAGGAAAACAAACTTGACCACATCTGCCGCAAACTGCGACTGAAACCCGGTGAACGTTTCCTTGATGTCGGTTGCGGTTGGGGCGCGATGGTGTGCTGGGCTGCGCGCCACTATGGAGTGAAAGCGCACGGCATTACCTTGAGTGAAAACCAGTATGAGTATGCGCAGGCACGTATCCAGGCCGAAGGACTTGGGCATCTGGTGACAGTTGAACTGCGAGACTATCGTGACCTGGAAGGCGAAAATGTTTACGACAAGATTTCCAGTGTCGGTATGTTTGAACACGTCGGCCTCGCTAACCTGCCGGTCTACAACGCCACTATCAAACGCGTGCTGCGTCCGGGTGGTTTGTTCCTCAATCATGGCATTACGCATGACGAAGAAGGCTGGCAGCGCACCATAGATACCGAGTTCATCAATCGTTATGTCTTCCCTGATGGTGAGCTGGATACGGTCAGCAATATCCAGCGCCGGATGGAGCAGGCCGGTTTTGAAATCCACGACGTTGAAGCCTTGCGTCCGCACTACGCGCTCACACTCAGGCAATGGGTCAGCCGGTTGGAAGAGCGCCGTGAAGAAGCGCTGCAGTACGTCGGCGAATCGGCTTATCGTGTGTGGCGTCTCTACATGGCGGCATGTGCGCTGGAGTTTGAATATGGTGGCACCGGCATCTACCAGATCCTTGCCTCCAAGCCGGGAGGTGCAGAACCCGCGGTACCACTGACACGCAGCGATATCTACGCGGCATCCTGAGCTGAAGCATTCGGGCCACACCTTTGCTCTTCACGCAAGGGTGTGGCTTTTTCATTACTGGCTGCAAGCTGATGGCGGCAATTCGCACAATACTTGATCGATATCAAATACCCGAAATGGCGAAGGCGTAACGTAGAACCGTTCCCATCCAACCAAGAAGGTAATCATGAAGAAATCGGTATTGGCCATCGCCCTGTGCTCTTTGGCAGCCCTCAGTTCGCAAGCATTTGCCCAACAAACGCAAGAAGGTTCATGGTTGGTGCGCGTGCGCGCCGTCAACCTCGACCCGGCGAATAAATCAGATCCGATAGGCGGCACAGGCGCTTCCAATCGCCTGACCATCAACTCTAAAGTTATTCCTGAACTCGACATTAGCTACTTCTTCACGCCTAACTGGGCGACTGAGCTGGTGCTGACATATCCGCAAAAACAAAAAGTCTCACTGGACGGTACGCAGATCGGCACCTTCAAACACTTGCCGCCGACGCTGACACTGCAGTACCACTTCACACCTGAAAAAACCATCAGCCCTTATGTCGGTGCCGGTATCAACTACACGCGCATATCGAGCGTAGACATCCTGAACGGTGCTGCGCGTCTGGAAAAGAGCAGTGTAGGCCTGGCATTGCAAGCAGGTGTTGACTTCAAGATTGATAAAAACTGGTCGATCAACCTGGACGTGAAAAAAGTGCAGATCCGTAGTGATGTGAATACTGCGGCGGGTCAGCT
>JBEBUE010000082.1:0-9109 GCA_040393485.1 Herminiimonas sp. | reverse complement strand
GGTGGCATTGCCGCACGCTTGTTTGCCGAGGCCGGAGCGAAGGTCGTGGCGGTGCAGGATCATGCGGCACCTGTAGTACGTAGCAGCGGCCTCAATATTCCTGCCTTGCAGGCCTATGTGGCGCAAAATGGCAGCGTGGCTGGTTTTCCCGAAGCAGATCAATTGGATGATGCTGCCCGTTTCTGGAGCCTTGATTGCGACATTCTGGTGCCTGCTGCACTGGAGCAGCAAATCGACCGCGACAATGCGGCGCAAATCAAGGCTAGCATCGTGCTGGAAGGCGCGAATGGACCAACCACACCGGAAGCGGATGATATCCTGCATGACAAAGGTATATTGCTGGTACCGGATGTCATCGCCAACGCGGGCGGTGTGACTGTCAGCTATTTTGAATGGGTGCAGGATTTCTCGAGTTTCTTCTGGACCGAAGATGAAATCAATTCGCGCCTCACACGCATCATGCGGGAAGCCTTTGCTGCGGTATGGGCACTGGCAGAAGAGAAGAAGGTTTCTTTGCGTACGGCTGCTTTCATCGTCGGATGTACGCGTGTATTGCAGGCGCGTGAAATGCGCGGCTTGTATCCTTAAGACTATGGAAATACAGTCTTAAAAGCTGCCGTAACCATGTGCCGGCGTTGACGATGAGATGAGCTGGCCTGAAATTTGCCAGATATTTTGAAAACTGATGATATGCCTGAAGGAGACATCATGAATCTGAAGAAATTACTTATAGCGACCGCAGGTGCGGGATTGATGGCCGGTTCTTTTGTGACGGTGCAGGCACAGGATCTCGGCGGTACGCTGAAGAAGATCAAGGATACGAATACGATCACTATTGGCTATCGTGAATCATCGATTCCATTTTCATTTCTTGACGACAAGCAACAGCCGGTCGGTTATGCCATCGACCTATGCATGAAGATAGTCGATACCGTCAAAGCTGACCTGAAGTTGCCTAACCTGAAGGTCGCGATGCAGCCGGTGACTTCCAGCAACCGTATCCCTTTGTTGCGCAACGGCACTATCGACCTCGAATGCGGTTCCACTACTAATTCCAAGGTCAGGCAGGAACAGGTTTCCTTCGGGCCCAGTTACTTCGTGATTAATGTGACTGCAGCCGTCAAAAAGTCATCGAATATCAATACCCTGGCCGACCTGAACGGTAAGACTATCTCCACCACTTCTGGTACGACTTCGGTGCCGCTGCTGAAGGGCTACAAGAAAACAGAAAATATCCAGGTCAAGGAAATCTACGGCAAGGATCACGCCGAAGCTTTCTTGCTGATGGCTGATGACAGGGCAGTCGCTTTCGTCATGGATAACATCTTGCTGGCAGGACAAATCGCCAACTCCAAACGGCCGTCGGATTACAAGATATTGCCTGAATCACTGAGCCAGGAGCCGTACAGCATGATGCTGCGCAAGGATGATCCGCAGTTCAAGGCACTGGTGGATAAATCCATAGGTGCGGTCATGAAATCTGGCGAGATCAATAAAATTTACGCCAAATGGTTCACCACGCCGATTCCGCCTAAAGGCTTGAACATCAATTTCCCGATGACACCACCTATTGAGGAAGCATTCAAGAATCCGAACGACAAGGGTGTTTAAACACCGCGCATGCGAACAATAGTGATAAGCGAGTGAAACATACAGCCAAGGGAGTGGCAGCATGGATCTAGGAATCTTTCTGGAGCAGGTGCCTGACGGCGATGGTACATGGATGGCCAGCTTGATGTCGGGTTTGGGCTGGACCCTGGCCGTCGCTTTCTTTGCATGGATATTTGCCTTTGTGGTCGGCTCGATAGTCGGCGTTGCGCGTACCAGCGAGAAGCGCTGGCTGGTACGTCTCGGCGGCGCTTATGTCGAGTTGTTCCGCAACATCCCTTTGCTGGTGCAATTCTTTGTCTGGTATTTCGTCATACCGGGCATCGTGCCGGCGGTGAAAGCGTGGGTCATTACGCTGGACCCGACCGAGCATCAATTCGTGACTGCCGTCGTGTGTCTGGGCTTCTTCACTTCATCGCGGATCGCCGAGCAAGTACGCTCCGGCATCCAGGCTTTGCCGCGTGGCCAGCGTAACGCAGGCTATGCGCTGGGTTTGACGACAGCGCAGACTTATCGCTATGTGCTCTTGCCCATGGCCTACCGCATCATCATCCCGCCGTTGACATCCGAGCTGATGAACCTGATCAAGAATACCGCTGTCGCGTATTCTATCGGTTTGGTCGAACTCTTCTTCCGCACGCGGGAAATGGGTGAGATGACCTTCCGTTACTTTGAGGCCTTTGGTGCCGCCACGCTGATCTATGTGGTGATTGCTATGACGGCCAATCGCCTGATGGCTTTCATTGAACACCGCCTTGCTGTCCCTGGCTATATCGCAGGAGGCAAACATGGGTGATCTTGATTTTGAAATCATTGCGCGTACCTGGCCATATTTACTCTCGGGCCTGCAGTACACCTTGCAACTGACTGTCGTCGCGGCATTGGGGGGCGTTGCCTTCGGCACTTTGCTGGCGATGGCACGCTTGTCCAGCAACAAGACCTTAGCGCTGATCGCTGCCGCCTATGTGAACCTGATGCGCTCGATCCCGTTGTTGCTGGTGATCTTTTGGTTTTACTTCCTGATGCCTATCGTGTTGCAAAAAATCACGGGAGCGGAGCGGCCGGTACAGCTGGGTGCGGATCGTTCGGCTTACATCACCTTCATCATGTTTGAAGCCGCTTACTTTTGCGAAATCATGCGTGCCGGGATACAGAGTATTTCCAAAGGACAGGTGAATGCAGGTTACGCACTGGGACTGACATATAAACAATCGATGCAGCTGGTTATCCTGCCGCAAGCCTTCCGCAATATGTTGCCGATACTGCTGACGCAAACCATCGTGCTGTTCCAGGACGTGTCGCTGGTGTCGTTGCTGAACGTGACCGACTTTGTCGGCGCTGCAGTCAAGGTGGCCCAGCGTGACAGTCGCGTAGTTGAGATGTACCTGTTTGTCGCCGTCGTGTATTTCGTGCTCAGCTTTGCACTCTCGACGCTGGTCAAGCAGCTGCAAAAACGGTTTGCCATCATTCGATAAGGACAAAAACATGATAGCTATGGACAACGTGAGCAAGTGGTACGGGAATTTCCAGGTGTTGACTGATTGCACGACCCAGGTCGCCAAGGGCGATGTCGTGGTGGTTTGCGGTCCATCCGGTTCCGGCAAGTCCACCTTGATCAAAACAGTCAACGGCCTGGAGCCATTCCAGCAGGGCAGCATTACGGTGGATGGTATTTCGGTGGGTGATCCGAAAACCAATCTATCCGGCCTGCGTTCCCGCATAGGCATGGTGTTTCAGAACTTTGAATTATTCCCGCATCTTTCCATCAGTGAAAACCTGACGTTGGCACAGGTCAAGGTATTGAAGCGCAGCTTGCCGGATGCAACCGAGCGCGGCTTGAAGTACCTCGATCGGGTCGGCCTGATTGCGCACAAGGACAAATTCCCGGGGCAGCTATCCGGCGGCCAGCAACAGCGCGTGGCGATTGCACGTGCGCTGTCGATGGACCCGATTGCCATGTTGTTTGATGAACCGACCTCGGCACTCGATCCGGAGATGATTAATGAAGTGCTGGACGTGATGGTGGGCCTGGCGCAAGAGGGCATGACCATGATGGTGGTGACGCATGAAATGGGCTTTGCCAAGAAAGTGGCGAACCGCGTGATCTTCATGGACAAGGGCCTGATTGTTGAAGATTGCACAAAAGATGAATTTTTTGGCACGACCCGCTCAGACCGGGCGCGCGACTTCCTGGCCAAAATCATTCACTGAAATCGTATTTTTGCCACGCCAGCCGTCCCGCCATATGGCCGGGGCGGCTTTTTTTCGGGATGAACGGGTAAAATAGCGCCAGTCCCAAGAAAGAGCCGCCATGACCACACAATCCGCTACAAATCGCCCTTCCAGCATCACCATTACCCGCCCAGACGACTGGCATCTGCATTTGCGCGATGGCGCAACGATCGCTTCGGTCCTGCCCGATACCGCGCGCCAGTTCGCCCGCGCCATCGTCATGCCTAACCTGAAGCCGCCTGTCACGACGACGGCACAGGCCATCGCTTATCGTGACCGTATCCTGGCGGCATTGCCGGCCGGCATGCAGTTCGAGCCATTGATGGTGCTGTACCTGACTGACAATACGCCGCCGGAAGAAATCCAGCGCGCGAAGGAAAGTGGTGTGGTGCACGCGGTGAAATTGTATCCGGCGGGTGCCACCACCAATTCGGATGCTGGCGTCAGCGACTTGGCTAAATGCTATAAAACCCTGGAAATGATGCAGAAGCTTGGCATGCCATTCCTGGTGCATGGCGAAGTGACTGATCCGGCGATTGATATCTTTGATCGTGAAGCAGTCTTTATCGACCGAGTAATGAAGCCTTTGCGCCGCGATATGCCGGAATTGAAAGTGGTGTTTGAACACATCACTACCAAGGACGCTGCGCAATATGTGGCGGAAGCAGATGCCCATGTCGGCGCGACGATTACCGCGCATCATTTGCTGTACAACCGCAATGAATTGTTTAAGGGCGGTATTCGTCCTCACTACTACTGCCTGCCAGTATTGAAGCGTGAGTTGCATCGCCAGGCTTTGGTTGCAGCGGCGATTTCCGGTAGCAAGAAGTTTTTCCTCGGTACCGATTCGGCACCGCATGCAAAAGGCTTGAAAGAGCATGCTTGTGGCTGTGCCGGTTGCTACACCGCCTTGCATGCAATGGAACTCTACACACAAGCTTTTGACCAGGCTGATGCACTGGACAAGCTGGAACAGTTCGCCAGCTTCAACGGCCCTGATTTTTATAACTTGCCGCGCAATACCGGCACCATTACTTTGCAACGCGAAGAATGGCAAATCCCGGCTGAAGTACCGCTGGGTAATACAACGCTGGTGCCTTTGAATGGTGGCGAAACCATAGGCTGGAAATTCGTCTGAACATTGTTCTGACTGTATTTGCCGTTGATACCTGGTTGATGCAACCATGAGTGCTTCCTTCCTGTCTGTCATAGACTGGTCGCGCCCGTGGTTGTCCTGTGTACGTGCAGCCGGTCTAGAACTGGCGCGCGCAGACAACTGGCAACAGGAATTAAATCGGCGTGCGACAGAGCTGGGTTTACGCAATCATCGCGACCTACCGATACGCTTCGTGCCACAAGCCGAACTGCCTGCTGACACTGCATACGAAGCACACATTAGCCAGACCGGCCATGTCCCGACGCGGGATAACCTGCATGATTTTTTCAATGCGCTGGTCTGGCTGACTTTCCCCAAAATCAAAGTCCAGCTGAATTTATTACAGGCACGTGAGATTGAGCGTGCGGCATCAGTTCATGCAATCGCACCGCGTGGCAAGGTACGTGACGCAGCCACTATCTTTGATGAGAATGCCGTGTTGCTGGTTAGCGCCAATGACGACCTGATGCATGCCTTGCGTGAGCATGCATGGGAAGAGGTATTCGTGACCCGTCGCGCTGAATTCGAACGCGATAGCCGCGTGTATTTATTCGGTCATGCCTTGATGGAAAAGCTGGTGCAGCCCTACAAGGCGATTACCGGTCACACCTGGATAGTGGCACAGACATGTCCTCCTGTTGATATGCCTTTAGCTGAGCAATGCGCGTGGGTGGATCAGATCGTCGCGCAGCAATTGGTGCAGGGTTTGACGACCGCAAACTTCTCGCCTTTGCAGATGCTGGGCGTGCCAGGATGGTGGCCAGATCAGGATAGGGATTTCTATTGCGACACAACGGTATTCCGACCGAAGCGTAAAAATTAAAAAAGGCAGTACAGCGCAATGCTGTCCTGCCTTTTTCTTTGCCGCGTAGCAGTCAGCTATCAGTCGGCAGTTTTGTTGGCCAACGCTGGCTCCAGTGCGGCAGTCTTCTCTTTATCGACTCTATGCCACCAGCCGCCACCGAGCGCCTGGAACAAGGCCGCCGTATCACCCAGACGCATGGCACGCGCTTGTGCGACATTCAATGAAGCCTGGCGGTACCCCTGTTCTGCATTGATCAGAACGACGCGATCAATGTAACCACGTGCATGTTGTTTTTGCGTCAGGGTCAATGTGGTCTTGGCAGTTTCTGCCAGGGCTGCACTTGCTTTCAAGGCTTCGGCATCTGCATGGATCGCATGCAAGGTATCAGCTACGTTCTGGAATGCCGTGATGACGGTTTCTTTGTACTGTGCTGCTGCCTGTTTGTACGACTCTTCCGCTGCGCGTTGACGATGGCGCAAGACGCCGCCATCAAGCAAAGGCATGGAGATGTTCGCAGCCAGCTCAAAGAAGCGGCCTGAGTTCCAGAACATTTGGCTGAATTTGCTGGCGGCACCACCCCATGTACCGTCTATCGAGAACTGCGGCAAACGATTCGCCAGTGCGACACCGATTTGTGCGCTTGCTGCGTGCAGCTGTTCTTCTGCTGCACGTACGTCTGGACGCTGCTCGATGACTTGTGACGGCAGGCTCAGTGGCAAGTCTTCCGGCAACTGCAGCGAAGCGAGATCGAAGGATTCAGGCAAGTCGCTGTCCTGCATACCACCCGCCAGTGCACGCAGCAGGTTGCGGGTTTGCTCGAATTGCTTTTGCAAAGGTGGCAGCTGTTCTTTCGCTTGCAGCAAGGTGGTTTGTTGCAGGCTCAGGTCGAGACGTGATGCATACCCAGCCTTGAACTGACGTTCGACGATTTCTACAGACTTTTCATTCGAGGCAATGATGGTTTGCAGGATACCGATTTGTTCGCGCAGCAAGGCTTCCTGTATCGCGGCTGCAGTGACATTCGAAGCGAGTGTGATGTAAGCCGCTTCGAGTTGCAGTTTTTGATACTTGGCCTGTGCTTCCAGTGTTTCCACTTGTCGACGGTTTGCTCCAAATACATCCGGTGTGAAACCGACGGTCAGTTGAGTGGTGTGGAAGTTGTAAATCACTGGTGCATTAAACGGCGCCTTGCCACCCTCCGCTGCCGATGGATTGGCGACCGTACTGATTACCGTGCCATTGCCCTGGACACCCGGCGAATTACCACCGAGGTTGCCAGCAATTTTGGTACGGGAAGGAGAGTATCCGGCGCTGAGGCTAGGGAAGAAGAAGCCTTGTTGTGCATACACGTTTTCCTGTGCCACGCGCAACGCAGCTTGCGCCGACTCTATGCTTGGATTGGCGGCAAATGCTTTTTCGATCAGCGCGTTCAATTGCGGCGAGCGGAATAGTTTCCACCAGTCTGCCTGGATGTCCTGCGCGACGACAAAGCGTTGTGCATTGCCGCCACTGACTGGTGCGGTGGTGGTGCTCTCCGGCAGTGGCTTGGGTGAGAACGCCTGCGATGGTGTCAGCTCCGGCCGCTTATAGTCGGGACCGACGGCGCAGCCTGCCAACAGTAGCACTGCACTGGCGACTGCTGTCGAGTAGAAAGTCTTATTCATTTTTTTCATGATTACTCCTAGCTCGCAGTGGCGGTTGGGCCAGCATGCGATTCGTCTTTGCTGTCTTCATTCTCAGTGAAGTTGGCAAAGCGACGGATGGCGACAGGCAGGATCAACAAGGTGAAGATGGTGCCTGTGATCACACCGCCGACGATGACGCATGCAAACGGACGTTGTGTTTCACTACCGATACCGCGTGACAGTGCCGCTGGCAGCAAGCCGAGGCCAGCCATCAATGCAGTCATCAGGATAGGGCGCAGACGCACGACCGCACCCTGCACGATGGCTTCGGTCACTGCTGCACCTTCACGTACACGCAGCAATACTTCTTCCACCATGATCACACCGTTCTGTACCGAGATGCCGGCAACAGCAATGAAGCCGACCGCAGCAGATACCGACAAGTGCAAACCGGACAAGCCCAATGCCGCCAAGCCGCCGATGAGCGTGAATGGCACCATGCCGATGACCAGGCTGGCCAGTCGTACCGAACGGAAAGCCCAGAACAGCAGTGAGAAGATCAGGAAGATGGTCAGCGGGATGATGACCATCAGGCGTTTCGCTGCACGTTGCGAGTTTTCGAACTGACCACCCCAGCTCAGGTCGTAGCCGGGCGGCAAGCTGACTTGTTCCGCTACTGCACGTTGCGCTTCTTCGACAAAGCTACCCTGGTCGCGACCCAGCAGATTCATCTTCACAATCACGCTACGCGAACCGGATTCACGCAGGATGCGCGATGCGCCCTGCCGCACTTCTATGGTGGCGACGTCGCTGAGCGAGATGGTACCGGGGCCGTTACCTACCTGCGTGCCGGGTACCGAGAGTTGCAGGTTACCGATGGCGTCGATGCTGTTGCGGTTCTTTTCGCTGATACGGACGACGACATCAAAACGTTTATCCTCTTTGTACAAATTGGTGACGGCGGTGCCGGACATGGCTTGCGTTACCAGGGTATTCACGTCATTGATGGAGATGCCGTAGCGCGCCAGCTTGCTACGATCCGGCGTGACGACCACTTCTGCCTGGCCGCCGATGCGGGTCGCTTCAACGTCGGTTGCGCCGCGTATGCCCTGTACCACGCCGACGATCTGGGAGGCCTTGTCTTCCAGGATGTCGAGGTTGTTGCCGCTGATTTTAGCAACGATCTCACCGCGGAAACCGGACAGCGATTCTTCTACGTTGTCCTGGATGACTTGCGAGAAGTTGGTCGTGATGCCGGGAATTGCCGCAAGGGTTTCCGACATATCGGCGACGAGTTCTTCCTTGCTGCCAAAGCGCCATTCCTTGCGTGGTTTCAGGTCGACCAGGCTTTCCAGGTTGTTCGGTCCTTTCGGATCGGAACCATCATCAGGACGACCTGCCTGCGTGATGATGCGACCGACTTCAGGATACTTTAGCAATTTGGCACGCACCAGACGCTCGATATCCTTGGTCGTTTCGAGTGATGCGGAAGTTGGCAGTGTGATGGTTAGCCAGATATTGCCTTCATCCAGCTTGGGCATAAACTCACTACCTAATCGCGGTGCAAGCAGGAACGCGATGACGACAGGAATGGCAGAGATCCACAAGGTTTTGCGTGCATTCTTCATCGTGAAGTCGAGCACACGCTGATAACGCACTTGCAGCCATTCGAGCCAGGGTTTG
>JBEBUE010000081.1:0-9196 GCA_040393485.1 Herminiimonas sp. | reverse complement strand
TTTCAGCAACCTGCTCTTTGCTGATTTTCATTGCGACTCCTGCTTTTTTTCAAATTAACGCTTGACATTATACATTACGATCATCATGATTATATTCATTATGATCATCATTATTAAATAAAAACCTGTTTTAGCCCTATTCGTTGCACCCACACACCAAGGAATTGATATGAACCAGCAAGACCGTAATACCCAAGTCACCACCGCCCTGATCACAGGCGCTTCCACTGGCATCGGCGCCGTCTACGCGGATCGCCTTGCCCGCCGTGGACACAATCTGGTGCTAGTCGCACGCAACGCCGCCCGCATGGAAGAGCTCGCAGCAAAGCTGCGCCAGGAAACCGGTGTCCAGATCGAAGTCATCGCGGCTGACTTGACCAAAGCTGCAGACTTGGCCCGGGTCGAAGCCCGCCTGCGTGACCAGCGCGATGTCGGCATCCTCATCAACAACGCGGGGGCGGCAGCACCAGGCGGCTTCGAAACTTCAGACGTCGAAGCGCAGGACAATCTGATCAAGCTCAATATCACTGCCCTGACCCGCCTCGGCGCCGCCGTGGTTCCGCGCTTCCTGGCGCAAGGACAAGGGGCCATCGTGAACATCGCATCAGTCGTCGCTTTGGCTCCTGAATTCCCGCTCGGTGTGTATGGCGCGACCAAGGCCTACGTACTGGCCTACTCACAAGCCTTGCAAAGTGAGCTAGGCGCACGCGGTTTGTATGTACAAGCCGTGCTGCCAGCCGCAACGCGCACCGAAATCTGGGAGCGTTCCGGCCGTGCCGTGGAAGAGATGCAAGGCGTGATGGAAGTCGATGAACTGGTCGATGCGGCACTGGTCGGTTTCGACCGCGGCGAATTGATCACCATCCCGCCACTGCCGGACGCAGCGCAATGGGAAAGCTTCAATGCAGCACGCCAAGCCATGCTGCCTAACTTTGCGCAAACCCATGCAGCAGCGCGTTATCAATCTTAATTAGCAATCTTAATTAGCAGTCTCAATTAAAAACTGAAGCGACCGAAGTGATTGACGCGGCAGTGCTGGCGACCAGCCCTGCTTCGTATTGTCGCTGAGAGGTCCTGCTGCTAACATGAGCCTTACGGTGCCACGTGCGCGTGGCACGCATTGTTCATGAAGGTGCACGACCATGAAGCCGTTCAAGTTCTCCTTCCATCCGCGTTTAGTCGATTCTTTACGCGATTACGATGGCAGCAAGTTCTTCCAGGATTTGACTGCAGGCCTGACGGTGGGCATCGTCGCGCTGCCATTGGCGATGGCGTTTGCCATCGCCAGCGGTGTCAAACCAGAAGCCGGTATCTTCACCGCAGTCATAGGCGGCTTCCTGATTTCTGCACTCGGCGGTTCACGCGTGCAAATCGGCGGTCCGGCCGGCGCCTTTATCGTCATCATTTACGGCATCGTTGAAAAATACGGCGTCGCCAATCTGCTGATCGCGACTGTCTTCGCCGGCATGATGCTGTGCGCCATGGGCGTATTCCGCCTCGGTTCACTCATACGCTATATCCCGGTTCCGATCGTTATCGGCTTCACCAGCGGCATCGCTGTACTCATCGCGCTGTCGCAAATGAAGGATTTCTTCGGCCTGCACATCGACAAGATGCCGGGTGATTTCTTCGCCCAGATCCAGGCACTGGCGCAAAACTTTAGTAGCTTCAATCCGACCAGCATCGTCATCGGCGTACTGTCGCTGACACTGATTTTTATCTGGCCGCTATTACTCAAACCTTCGGCGGCAGAGCTCGAATCACCATTGAGTACGCGCAACCACAAGATGCGTCGCATGCTGCGCGCGCTGCCCGGCACCATCATCGTGCTGATACTGGCAACGCTGGCCGTCAGCCTGTTTGACCTAAAAGTGGACACCATAGGCAGCAAGTTCGGCGGCATCCCGCAAGGCGTACCTGAATTTCAATTGCCGGAATTCTCATGGGCACTGGTGCAGCATTTATTTGCCCCAGCCCTGACCATCGCCCTGCTGGGCGCGATTGAATCGCTGCTGTGCGCACGCGTTGCCGATAACATTACTGGTGACCGTCACGATCCTAACCAGGAATTGATGGCACAAGGTATCGCCAATGTAGTCACGCCATTCTTCGGCGGCATCCCGGCTACCGGCACGATCGCACGTACCGTCACCAACATCCGCGCTGGTGCGGTGTCACCAGTATCCGGCATCCTGCATGCATTGACCCTGCTCTTCATCGTACTGATAGCAGCTCCGCTGGCTAGCAATATCCCGCTGGCAGCACTGGCGGCGATCCTGCTATACGTGGCGTACAACATGGGCGATTGGCATGAGTTTGCGCGGCTGCGGCATTTCTCGATGAATTACCGCATCCTGATGCTGTCGACTTTTTTCCTCACCGTGATCGTTGACTTGACGGTGGCGGTGCAAGTCGGGCTGGTGCTGGCCTGCGTATTCTTTATTTATCGCATCTCCAGCCTGACCCGGATAGAGCAGATACCGAATGAAGAAACCAGCGTCGAACTCCCACCGGGTGTCCATGCTTATTCGATTTTCGGCTCACTGTTTTTTGGTGCGGTCGGCAAACTGGAGGGGCTAATAGAGCCGAAATCGATGCCGGAGAAGGCACTGATCCTGGAACTGCATCAATTGATCAATCTGGATGCAACGGGACTGGATGCGCTGGAAACGATACGCAAGTCGCTGCAAAAGCACGGCAGCAAGCTCATCCTCTGCGGGCTCAACCGCCAGCCGCGTGACTTGATGCGACGTAGCGGCTTCCTCGACAGATTGGGCGTGGAAAACTGCCTGCCCAACCTGCAATCGGCGATTACGGTCAGCGCCGCAATTAATGAATAGTGATGACCAGTATTTAGCCGTAAGTCGGATCGGAGACTGAAGTACGCGTAACCTTGCCGCTCTCCAGGTCGAAGTGGACATTGAAGAAGCGCTCTATCGATGGCCCTTCGAGGTAGCGCCAATCCCAGACCTCTTCATTCTTTAGATTGAATTTCCCGACTGTGCGCGGCTTACCCAGCTTGCGCCGTACTTCGTCGCGCGTCATGCCGACCTTGATGGTCGCAAAGTGATCGTTGGTCAGCACTTGGGTGTAATCGCGCAGCTTGCCCTGCGCATCAATATCCACCATATAAGTGCGATGGCCGGCCGGGCCTTTCGGATATTCCAGCGTACGGGAGCCGTTGTGCTCTTCCCACACGACTTCGGGCTCACCCATCGCACTGCGTACGTCCGCCTCAGTCGAGACGCCTTTCGTTAATTTTTCCAAACCAAACTCCGATTGCTGGCAACCCAGCATCAGCAGGCTGCAAAAGAAACCCAATAAGGTACGCATGATTTTCCCCATTTTTACGCCCATCCGACAGCACTGAACTGTGGCCAAGCTGCGACCACCCGGCGACTTTCGTCCTTAATGCAGGAAACACCTTGCAGAAAACACATGATAACAATAATGCAGGCAACAAAATAATGCCGCTTTGACATATCTGAGACACTTACCGTTTCGATAGCAGCTTAGCCGACAAGACAAGGTAAAATAGCATCTGATCTCAACTTGTTGTCATTTTATTCATGAAACTTAGCAAACAGCACACCGACTATCAGTCCGAAGCCACTCAGTTCATCAACTCACTGAAAGAAAAGAACCCGCACCTGGAAGAGTCGCAACGTGCAGGTCGCGCATTGCTGTGGGATAAAAGCCCGATTGATCTCGACCAGCAAGCACGCACCAAGGCGTCCAACGTCCCGCAACAAGCCTACGTGTATCAAAACAAACTGAAATAAATGAGCAACGGCCCGAACACGATGCTGGCGCACTTGCCATCAAGTGCGCCTGATCTTGTAGTCGAAGGCAGACCGGATACCACGCCGGATGTCATCGACGGCGTTGCTTATGCACGCCTATACGGCGAACCTTTGTTCCGCATGCCGACGGATTTATATATTCCGCCGGATGCACTGGAAGTCTTTCTCGAAGCCTTTGAAGGCCCGCTGGATCTGTTGCTGTACCTGATCCGCAAGCAAAACTTCAATATCCTCGACATCCCGATGGCGCAGGTCACCAAGCAGTACCTGCAATACGTCGACCAAATCCGCCTGCACAATCTGGAGCTGGCGGCAGAATACCTGCTGATGGCAGCCATGCTGATTGAAATCAAATCGCGCATGCTGCTGCCGGTACGCAAGGCTGATACCGGTGAAGAAGCGGCCGATCCGCGTGCCGAACTGGTGCGTCGCCTGCTCGAGTACGAGCAAATGAAGCTGGCTTCGCAACAAATCGATGCCCTGCCGCAATTAGGCCGCGATTATGTACGCACGCAAATTTATATCGAGCAAAGCATCGTCACCCGCTGGCCGGAAGTAGAAGTCGTCGATCTGCAGCAAGCCTGGGCTGATTTATTGAAACGCGCCAAGCTGACCGCGCATCACATGATCAGCCGCGAAGAATTATCGGTGCGTGAACACATGACGGCGATCCTGCGTCGTTTGCAATCGACCAAATTTGTAGAGTTCGCCGACTTGTTCGATCCATCACGCGGTGTGCCGGTCGTTGTGGTTAACTTCGTTGCGCTGCTCGAACTGGCGAAAGAAACGCTGATCGAAATCACACAGGCCGAACCATTTGCGCCTATTTATGTACGTCTGGCTTACGCGCCAAGCTAGGCTTCGCTTCCATCATTCATTCGTTCCGTTGCCGCATGAAGCTTTAAAGCGGCGACCAATTCACTAAGACAGATTTATGAAGATCATCTCTTGTATCGAAGAATTGCGCGATCATTTGCGCGGACAATTACGTACGGCTTTCGTCCCGACCATGGGCAATTTACATGACGGTCACTTGTCCCTGATGCGCCTGGCGCGCAAGCATGGTGATCCGGTGGTTGCTTCGATCTTCGTCAATCGCCTGCAATTTGGTCCGAACGAAGACTTCGACAAATATCCACGTACGTTCCAGGCTGACGTCGAGAAACTGGAAAAAGAAGGCGTCTACATCCTGTTCGCACCGACGGAAAAAGATCTGTATCCGGAGCCGCAGGAATTCCGTGTGCGTCCACCGGACGACCTGGGCAATACGCTGGAAGGTGAATTCCGCCCTGGCTTCTTCTCCGGCGTGACTACCGTCGTATTGAAATTGTTCTCTTGCGTACAACCTAGCGTCGCTGTATTCGGCAAGAAGGATTACCAGCAGTTGATGATCGTGCGCAATATGTCGAAACAGTTTGCGCTGCCAACTGAAATCATCGCTGCCGATACCTATCGTGCCGAAGATGGTTTGGCCTTATCGTCGCGTAATGTGTACCTGTCAGCGGAAGAACGTGCAGAAGCGCCTGCACTGTTCCAAAGCCTGAATGCGGTTGCCAATGAAGTACGCAGCGGCCATCTGGATATCTTCGAACTGGAACGCAAGGCCATGGCTGACCTCAGCAAGCGTGGCTGGAAACCGGATTACATCTCCATCCGCAAACAAAGCAACCTGCAACCACCATCCGCTGGTGATATGGCGCAAGGTGAAAAGCTGGTGGTACTGGCTGCCGCCAAACTCGGCGCCACCCGCCTGATCGACAATCTGGAAATTTAATGATGTGCGCTTGGCCTGCGCTGTAAGGAATCAGCCCAGGTCACGCGTCGTGGTCGAGCAAGTCGCAATAATCTTTTGCAACTGCTGTTGATGCGCTTCCACGCTGCCATCGATATACAGGCTGGTGCGAAAACCCTGTATCCCTGCAAGTGTGCAATCCATCGCCTTGCAGGAAAACTTCAGCTGCATCATGCGTCCGCCTACCAGCGCATCCAGCACGATCGCGCAAGTCTCTCCTGCCCTCACCGGCTCCGGCCCCATCACTCCCATGCCTTGCGTGGAAACATCAACCGTATGAATTTGTGTGGTCGTAGCGCCACGCGTCATCAGCCCGCGTCGCCGAAAGACGAAGCGTTGTTCCTTACGGCGGGGTTCGGGATTGGGTAAAGCACTATGCGCATTCATGAAGACACTCTCTCCAGGATGAGTAAGTGTCTGCATGCTACCCATGCCGCATTACGACTTGATGACAGCGTTTCGGGGAATTACGCCTCTTTGGGCATCATCATTAAATCGGTCGCACCGACGTCGACACGCTGCTGCGACAACAAGGTCGTCACCTGTCCACGATGATGGGTTTGATGATTGAACATATGCGCGACAGATTGCCAGGCCGGGCCACTGCGCATGCTCTTGGTCATACCGCTATACCAGCTGAAATCATGCGCCAGCCATTCCGTATCAAGACTGGCAGCCCACACCAGCAACTCATTGTCCAGCGCCGCACGTGCCGCTTTCATCTCGGCCCAGTCAGCATGTACATCAACGCCGCCGGGTGTAGTCGGCATAGGACGTTCCAGAGCTGTACCTTTGGTGAAACGCCCCAGCCACATGGCGTCGCCCCATACCAGATGATTCAGGGTGGAATGTATCGATTTAAAGAAAGCGCCGCGGTCAGCCTTGCGCTCGGTATCACTTAGCTGCTCGCTCGCAGCGTAAATCTTGTCGTTCATCCAGCGGTTATAACGTGCCAATAGATTTACGTATTCAGGTGTAATCATTTCTTCTCTAACCACTGCACAAGATCCTGCCACTGCTCCAGGTCCCGCTCTACCCTTGAGGGTGCGATATCCCACACGGTGCTGCCGTGTGCAGCGAGCTGCACGTAGTTTTGTGTATCCCGCAAAAAACCCAATACGGGTATTCCCAGTCCGTTGACGTATTGCGTCAATTGATCGGCGGCGCGGGTGCGGCCATTCACACGCATGCCGAGTACACCCAGATCAAACTTCTCTTTACGATCCGCCAGCTTTTGTAAAAACTCCTGCGTTGCCAGGATATCGAACATCGACGGTTGCAAAGGCACGATGACTTTATCGGCGATCTGCATCACTTTCTCAAAACGCTTGCCGCCAAAACCAGCTGGCGTATCGAGCACGATGTGGGTCGTGCCTTTCGGTGGTTTGGCGACGTGACCGTCATCGATTTCCCAGGCCTGTATCGGCGGCAGGCTAGCGGGGCGCAAGGAAAGCCAGGAGCGGGAAGATTGCTGCACGTCGACATCACCCAACATCACACTATGTCCCTGCGCGGCAAAATATCCGGCGACATTGGTGGCTAGCGTGCTCTTACCTACGCCGCCTTTAGGATTGGCGATGACGATCACTGGCATGAATTTCCCCTTTTAATGTGGTATTCCGCACTTGCTGCTGGCACTCAGGATGAGGCCGGACTGGAAGCCAGGCTGGGGAGCAACTACCCCGGCAGCCCGCAAATTGATTTTCAAACAAGAATATCATGCTGCGTTGCAAGGTCAATACGCCATTTTCCTGACAGCCGTCGCGTAGCAGGAATGTCACAGTCAGCGGGGAAGCGCTGTCGGATCAGGCCTGATCAGGCTTTATGGTCAGGCAAAGCGCGCAAGGCAGCCAATAGAGGTCGTGTGGCATCCGCCAGGCGCTGCAAGCTGGCTTCGCGCAACTGCGCGGTATCTACCCTCACATCACTATCCAGCCCCGCCCAGCGCAACAAGGCCGCGCAGGCTGACGGCGTGTCGAACAAGCCGTGCAAATAAGTACCCAGTATGTGATCGTCGCCGGAACGCGCACCTTCTGCGCGACCGTCTATCACGAAGGCCGGATTAGAGCGTGCCGCACCGTCGGAGGTACCCATGTGGATTTCATAGCCACTGACACCGGCATCGGCAAACGCACATACGCCGCTGACTTGCTCCAGACGCTTTTCACGCGTCAATTCGGTGGCGATATCCAGCAAACCCAAACCTTGGGATACACCCGGCGTACCCTCGACCCCATGCGGATCAGCGACCGTCATGCCCAGCATTTGATAACCACCGCAAATGCCTATGATCTTGCCGCCGTAACGCGCATGACGCAGCAATGCATCACGCCAGCCGTTAGCAATCAGCCAGTCGAGATCGCCACGGGTATTTTTGCTGCCGGGCAGGATGATTAGGTCAGCAGGCGGGATAGGTTGGCCCGGCCCCACCAGTTGCAGATCGACTTCGGGATGCGCACGCAAAGCATCGAAGTCAGTGTGATTACTGATACGCGGCGGCACTGGCACGACGACACGGAAAGCACCGCGTGCGGCCTGCGTCGTTTCCACCGCATCTTCGGCATCAAGGAATAAACCATGCAAATAAGGGAGAACCGCCAGCACCGGTTTGCCGGTCTGTTCTTCCAGCCATTTCAAACCGGGTTCCAGCAAACTGATATCACCACGGAAGCGATTGATAACAAAGCCAACCGTGCGCTTGCGCTCACTCTCAGACAAACAGGCCAGCGTGCCTATGATGTGGGCGAACACGCCGCCCCTATCGATATCCGCCACCAGGATCACCGGACAATCCACTGCTTCGGCAAAACCCATGTTCGCGATGTCACGCGCGCGCAAATTCACTTCGGCCGGACTACCAGCACCTTCAACCAGCACTGTCTCGTATTGTGTTTTCAGACGTTGATACGATTCCAGTACCGCCTGCATCGCGAGCGGTTTATATGCATGGTAATCGCGGGCATTCATATCGCTACGCGCCTTGCCGTGGATGATTACCTGCGCGCCGGTATCGCTGGAAGGCTTGAGCAAAATCGGATTCATATCCGTATGCGGCTGCAAACCGGCAGCCGCTGCCTGCAAAGCCTGCGCCCGTCCAATCTCGCCACCATCTGCCGTCACTGCGCTGTTGAGCGCCATATTCTGCGGCTTAAACGGCACGACCTTGACGCCCTCCTGCGCCAGCAAGCGACACAGCGCCGCGACCAGTGTGGTCTTGCCTGCATCGGAGGTGGTGCCTTGCACCATCAAAGTCTCTAGCTTCATATCGCTCAGGGCTTAGTTGCTGGCTTGGCGTTACGGCGGCTGCGCGCCAGTTCCAGCTTTTCGCATACCATCGCTGCACCTTCTATCAGGCGCGGCCCGGCGCGATTCACCAGATCTGCATCAACCGAAAACAAATTATCGTTTTTGACTGCCAACAGGTTTTTATACTGCTTCCAGATTTCCAGCCCGCCGGATTTTTCAGCCTGGCGGTCACCGGTCATCATCACTTCCGGATTTTCCAGCAACACGGCTTCGGTCGTGACCACAGGCGCGGGGATAGCCAAATTGGCAAACACGTTTTCACCGCCACACAGACGGATCACATCGCTCATGATGT
>JBEBUE010000080.1:0-9198 GCA_040393485.1 Herminiimonas sp. | reverse complement strand
GAAATCGTCAAGCGCATACTGCTGGAAACAGAAAACCTGCGTCGCTACGCCAGCCAGTACTCTGGTGTAGACACAGGACAACTCATCATCGCTGCCACCCATACCCAGGCACGCTACACACTGCCCCGCGTCGTAGAGCAATTCAACAACGAATTCCCCAAGGTCAAACTCGAACTGCATCAGGGCACACCAAATCAGGTTGCCGCCATGATCAGCAATGGTGAAGCGGACATCGGCATCGCCAGCGAAGTACTCGATCAGTCTCCGGACATCCTGGCCTACCCATGCTTCTCATGGAATCATCAGGTCATCGTGCCGCAGGATCATCCGCTGGCGAAGAAAGCTCCTGTGACGCTGCAAGACATCGCCGAGTATCCACTCATCACCTACAACCCGCAGTTCACCGGACGCAAATGCGTCGATGCGGCTTTCAGCCAGGCGGGGCTGGTACCGGACTTCCGCCTGACGGGGTTGGATGCCGATGTGATCAAAACCTATGTAGAGCGCGGTCTCGGCGTCGGCATCGTGGCTGAAATGGCGCTGGATGGCATAGAAAAAAGCGGCCTGACCGTACTGGAAACAGAAGGCACATTGTTTGGTTCCTGCACCACCTTGGTTGCAGTACGCAACGGTACTTTCCTGCCGTCGTTTGCTTATCGCTTCCTCGAAACGTTCGCGCCTAATCTAAGGCTGGAAGATTTGAAGAGTGCATAAGACGCGGAACGATATATGAAAATTTCTACTTAGCTTTCCATCATTATGGTGGAAAGCTAAGTAGATAGATTGCGCATAAGTAAGCACGAAATCGTTCTAAGCGAACGAGATCACGGCACTTATACTTTCCATCTGGAAATCGCATCATTCACACGCTACACGCTGCAATTCACTTATCCCCGATTTGCACCAGCGTCACATTTGCTCTGCCTTCCGACTTATATCAACCCTGTTAAATAGAAGTCCATCATGCATGTATCAGCTGTGCATGCCAACGCTTCTGCGCTGGCATTTTCGAACGTCACTCATAGTTATGCGAAACCAGGACAGCCATCACTGCAAGCTCTGAGCGAGATCAATATCGACCTCAAGGCGGGCGAGATCGTTACCATCGTTGGCCCTTCCGGCTGCGGTAAAACGACACTGCTGCGCCTTGCTGCAGGCCTGCTCAAGCCCACCGGTGGCAGCATTACCGTACATGGGGAAGCTATCGATAAGCCGCGTGCTGACGTCTCCATGATTTTTCAGGATGCGGTCATGTTGCCGTGGTTTACCGTGATCGATAACGTCACCCTGCCCTTGCGTGTACGCGGCGAAGACATGGTGGCAGCACGTGCGCAAGCACTGCAGCTGCTGCAACGTGTCGGACTCGGCGATTTTTCCGATGCATTTCCGAAGGAACTTTCCGGCGGCATGCGTCAACGTGCCGCCATCGTACGGGCGCTCATTACAAAACCCAAACTATTGCTAATGGACGAACCGTTTGGCGCACTCGATGCATTGACGCGTGAGCAAATGAATCTGACGCTGGCACATATCGCAGAAGAAAGCGGCGCTACTGTGTTGCTGATTACACACAGCATTTCCGAAGCGGTGTTTCTCGCGGATCGCGTCATCGTCATGACTGCACGTCCGGCGCGCATCGCTGACGATATCGCGGTTCCACTGGCACGCCCACGGACACGCGAGACCTTAAAGGACGCGACATTGCAGGCCCTGATTGAACAGGTACGTGCTTACTTCTATCAGGAACAGGAACATGTCTAAACCGACTTTACCTCTACTCGGCGATCGTACTGCTGGCGCACTATTGGTCTTGGGCCTGCTGGTCCTGCTTGAATTCGTTTTACGCTTCTCTTCTGTCTCGCCTTTGGTACTCGCACCTCCCAGTCAGATTGCCATTGCTTTCTGGAACGGCCTGACGCAAGGCATCTTTGGTCCGCACCTGCGTGTCACATTGACTGAAATGCTGGCTGGCTTTGCTATAGGTTCGCTGTTCGGCCTGATCAGCGGCTTGTTGATTACCGAGTTCGGGCGCCTGGGACGTTTGCTTTATCCATATCTCATCGCCATCCAGTCATTGCCCAAGGTTGCGGTTGCGCCTTTGCTGATCATCTGGCTGGGTTACGGACTCTCATCAAAAATAGTACTGGTTGCACTGATCACATTCTTCCCGGTCCTGATCAACACCATGGCCGGCTTGTCAGTCGTAGACCAATTGCGTCTCGACCTGATGGCCACGCTGAATGCCAGCCGCTGGCAGACATTCATATATGTACGCCTGCCTTCTGCTGCCACGCACATCTTTGCCGGACTCGGTGTAGCCATCGTACTGGCGCTGACAGGTGCGGTTGTAGCCGAATTTGTCGGTGCACAAAAAGGCCTGGGCGTCCTGCTACTGCAGGCACAAGCCAATCTCGATACGGCTGGCATGTTCGCCATCCTCATCATCCTCGCTGCCATTGGGCTGGGATGCAATCTCGTCATCCGGCTGCTCGAACGCAAGTTGCTGTACTGGATAGACCACCATAACCAAAAGGGAATTTGAAATGAAAGCTAGCATCCTCACGGCCGTCGTGGCCGCATCTGCCGCCACCGCATTCAGCGCTAGCGCCGTCGCACAAAACAAGCCATTGAAGAAAATCACGGTGTTGCAACCGGTTTCCGCTCCTGATGTACGCTTCGCACCGTGGGCGGCCGCGATAGAGAATGGCTGGTTCGCAGAAGAAGGACTGGATCCGGAAGTACTGACTGCTAAAGGTTCGATTGCAGTAGTCCAGCAAGTCGTCAGCGGCAACGTACAGTACGGCCTCCCTGCACCGGAATCGGCAGCAGTCGGGCGCAGCAAAGGTGCACCGCTGGTACATTTCTATAGCATCACCACACGTAATCCATTCCCGCTCGCAGTATTGAAGGATGGTCCGATCAAGAAACTGAGCGACCTGAAAGGCACACAGATCGGAGTGTTTTCACTAACCGCAACCCAGTTCTACACCACGCAAGCCATCCTCGATGCTGAAAACTATAAACTCAACCGCGACTATACCTTGCTGGATGTCGGCATCGGCGCAGGTGCATTGCGTGCACTGGAAACCGGTACAGTCTCTGCACTCTCCATCAATGCCCTGAGCTACGCTGGTTTTGAAAACCGTGGTGTCAAACTGAACTACCTGACATCACCTGTAGTGGAAGACATCCTCGCATGGGGTCTGTTGACGACAGAAAGCTATCTGAAAGCAAATCGTGCCGAAGCAGTCGGACTGGCACGCGCGTTGACCAAAGGTCGTATCTTCTGCGAACAAAACACCGAAGCCTGTATCCGCCTCTACTTCAAGCATTACCCTGCCGCTCGCACTGCCGGTATTCCTGAAGCACAGGCCATTGCTGAAAACCAGCGTGTCCTGAAAGTTTTCCAGGACTACTCACCGAAACCTGCCAGCGGCCGTTGGGGTGAATACACCAAGCAGGGCTGGGAAGGCATCGTCCGCTACATGACCACCACCGGACAAATCACCACATCGGTTGATCCTGCTTCGCTGTACACCAATGAGTTGGTCAAAGACATTAACAACTTCGACCCTACAGTTGCAATCAATGCGGCCAAGAAAGCAGCACGCTGATCACATCAATTATTGATAAGGATTTAAACATGTCACGCACTGTTAAATTTTATTTCGCGCTGACCAGTACCTGGGCATATGTCGGCTACCCCGCATTTTCCGCACTGGCACAACAACAAAAATTGAAAGTCGAATATCGTCCGCTGCCTTTGCATGACCTGTTCGACTCTACCGGCGGCTTGCCATTGGCCAAGCGCAGCGTTACACGGCAGAACTATCGGGTACAGGAACTGCAGCGCTGGCGCGAAAGACGCAAGCTCAACTTCAACCTGTATCCCAAGCATTGGCCGCTGAAGAATAGCCTGGCAGATCGCATCGTCCTGGCAGCACTCGACCAAGGCCTGGATGTACATCCCCTGCTACTAAGCTACTTCACTGCTATCTGGGAGCGTGAAGAAGACTTGTCCGACGCAGCGACGCTGGTAGCGTTGGCTGACAAGGCGGGCTTCAATGGCGCGGTCTTGCTGCAACAAGCAGCCGATCCCGCAATTGAGGCGCGTTATCAGGCCAATCTGCAGGAAGCGATAGCGGATGGCGCCTACGGTTCTCCATCCTTCATCCTGGATGGAGAATTATTCTGGGGTCAGGATAGATTGGATGAACTTGAGCATGCGCTGACTTCCGGACGAGAAGCTTTTGGCGTACCGGCACGTCCGTGATGACGCGAATGCCGTACATATAAAAAAGCCGCCTATGCGGCTTTTTTATTTCCGATATCGATATCAGAAACCATTATTTGTGCCGGTCACGCAATACCAATAAGCTTACATCTCACATCAGCAAAGTCACGCCTACCTTGAGCACAGCTGTAAATATCAATCCCGATCATTATCTGCAGACAGAAGCCGGTCGTGTGTACACCCCTGAACGCAGCAAGCTGGCATGGGAACAGGCATATGCTGAACTTGACTCCACGCTAAGTAAAAAATCAGCTCGGCTTTATCTAGTATTTGGCGTACAGGGTGCAGGCAAAAGTAGCTGGATACGTGCACAAGAAAAGGTCACGGAAGACGCCGTGTTCTTCGACGCGGCACTCCCTGCAAAAAAGCATCGAGCGAGAGCATTGGCCATCGCAGGAACACATGGCATCCCCGTTACTGCGGTATGGATAGATGCGGCGCTGGAATCAGCACTCAAACGCAATGCAAACCGGCGGCATGATGAACGTGTGCCGGAAGAGGCCGTGCGCAATGTCTTCGCTATGCTCGAGCCGCCTTCACACGAAGAAGGCTTTGACGCGATCCTTCATATAAATACGGAAGAGTCCTCTGGCTATACATACGGCCCGTCTACAGTCACCATTAGACCCGCTGATAATGCAGATCTGCCTGCCATTGCGACCATTCTGGTAGACACCTGGCGCAGTACCTTTGATGGAATGCTCGTGCCATCCTTTCTCGATAGCCTGAACTATCAGCAACAACAAGAGCGACATCGCAAGGCCATGAACAATGATCAGGTCCTCTACTATGTCGCTGAGAATCAGAACAAAGACATTCTCGGTTTCATCAATGCAGGTCCGGACCGGACTTCGTCCAACGCGCTCGAAGCAGAGATCTACGCGATTTATATACTTGCTGAACACCAAGGTTCAGGCATAGGCCGCCGACTCATGCATGCTGCGGCAACGCAACTCGTCGCACAAGGAAGGAACGCATTGCGGGTATGGGCATTGAGTAACAATCCGTTCCGATTTTTTTATCAGCGACTCAGCGGGCAAGCAGATGCATCCTTAGCCATAGAGCTGGGCGGTGAGCAATACACGCAGGAGAGTTTTGTCTGGCCCGATCTGTCACAACTACTTAAGCAATCAAACATTTAACACCTGTTTCCCCACATGCATTTTCTGAATAACGATATTGAAAAAGCTTCGTTGTTCGTCAGCAATCTCTTCGGTAATGTGACCACGTAACGCTTTCTTAACAAACCGAGGAGAATCAAAATGAAGATCATTAAGTCCCTGCTGATCGCAGGCAGCCTGTTGCTTGGTAGTGCGCATGCCGCACCAAGTGACTTCCTGGTCAGCACCGACTGGCTGGAGAAGAACATCAACAATCCTAAATTGCGCCTGATAGAAGTCAGCGTCAATCCGGGTGTATTCGAACGCGCGCACATACCTGGCGCGGTGAATTTTTCATGGCATACCGACCTGGTTGATACGGTACGTCGTGACATCACCAGCCAGCAGAATTTTGAAAAATTGCTGCGTAATGCAGGCGTCAACAGTGACAGCACCATCGTCCTTTACGGTGATACCAACAACTGGTTCGCGGCATGGGGTGCATGGGTATTCGACATCTATGGCGTCAAAGATGTCAAACTGCTGGATGGCGGCCGCAAGAAATGGGAAACAGAAAATCGTCCATTGGCCTCCGTAACCAAAGTACCTGCTGCTGGCAATATCAAAATCAGCGCAGCGAATCCTGCACTGCGCGCACGTTTGAGCGACGTTGTTGCCGCAGCTGAAAAGAAAAGCAATGTCGCCCTGGTCGATATCCGTTCGGCCGATGAATACAGCGGCAAAGTCTTCGCACCTGCCGGTGTACAGGAACTGGCTATCCGTGCCGGTCATATTCCCGGTGCAGCCAACGTGCCGTGGGGTCAGGCAGTTGCTGCTGACGGCACCTTCAAATCTGTCGATGAACTGAAAAAAATCTATGCAGCTGCTGGCATCGATGGCAGCAAACCAGTCATCACTTACTGCCGTATCGGTGAGCGTTCCAGCCACACCTGGTTCGCACTGAAAAAACTGCTCGGCTACGACGTCCGTAACTACGATGGTTCGTGGACTGAATACGGCAACGCAGTAGGCGTACCGGTTACCAATCTGGCTGGCACAGTATGGGGCGGAAAATAATTGGCTGATCTGGCACTGCCGCCGCTACGGCGGCTTTTGCCTTCTGTCATTATCCTGACGGTAGCAGTCTGGTTCTCGCACACCCTCGGCAGTATTGCCGGAGGTGGACGAGAGCTGGCACTGTCTGCCTTGTTGGGTCTTGCATTTGGCATTTTTCTACAGCGCTCGCGCTTTTGTTTCTTTTGCGTCAGTCGTGATTTCATAGAGCGACGCGATGCGCGCGGTCTGCTCGGCATCATCGCAGCATTGGTCGTCGGCATACTTGGCTACCACCTCGTCTTCGGTGCATTCATGCCTATCCCTACCCTTGGTCGCTTGCCACCACAGGCGCATATCGGCCCGGTGAGCTGGGTGCTGGCAGCAGGCGCACTCAGTTTCGGCATCGGCATGGCGCTCTCCGGTTCATGTGTCAGCGCACATTTGTATCGCCTGGGCGAAGGCTCGACTGTCTCGCCATTTGCGTTGCTCGGCACGCTGTTTGGTTTCGTGCTGGGCTTCCTCAGCTGGAACAAGTTGTATCTGTCCGGCATACAGGAAGCGCCTGTGGTGTGGCTGCCACATCATTTTGGTTACGCCGGATCAGTGGCATTACAACTTTCGGTATTGGCCGCACTCGCCATCTGGCTCTGGCGTGCTCACAAGACGCAGGAAACAAGTAGCGGTACGCGATGGGAGCGACGCTGGCCTGCATATGTGGGTGGCTTGCTGATCGGATTTGTCGGCGTGCTTTCTTACTTCCGCATCGGGCCGCTGGGCGTCACTGCGGAACTCGGCAGTATCGCACGCACTGCAGCGAACAACTTATCGTGGTTGCCTGCGCGCCTCGAAGGTGTCGATACCTTCTCCGGCTGCGCAACCGTCATCAAGGAAACCCTGTGGTCGCAAAACGGCGTGTTCGTCATCAGCCTGATCCTGGGATCACTTGCCGCAGCGATCTCTGCCGGCGACTTTAAACCGCGTCGTCCCAAGCTACCTGAAATCAGTCGTGCATTCATCGGTGGCATCCTGATGGGATGGGGCTCCATGGTGGCGCTGGGCTGCACGGTCGGCACTTTGTTATCCGGCATCATGGCTGGCGCGGCATCGGGTTGGATCTTTGCGCTCTTCCTGTTCGGCGGCTTATGGATAGGATGGCAGGCACGGGTCAGGCAGAAATGGAATTAATGACTCAAATCAAGAACATGAATTAATAAACTAGTGGGCGTTCATGTCTGGATGGATAGAACGCACACTGTTTCTTACACTATGGCAACCGCCATGCAGATGGTGCATTTCTCCGATAGCCGTCAAACAGGAAACCGCCATAGGGAGCCAGGATACTCTCCGCCAATGCAATCAGGCTCGCATACTTTCCGGCATAAGCTTCGTCGTAAGCATGTACCCATAAATCGGCCATCTTCGCATTCGTCTTCGCCATTCTCCGCGGAATATGTTTGTTAGACGCAGACCATAAGCGCTGGCTTCTAAAGTAAAAATTTCCCAACTTTTCGTGCAAAGCACCGATAGTGATCCGTGCTTCAAACAAATTCCTCGGATCACGTAGATCGTCAATCAAGTCATTGATCGCATAGCGTTGATGCAGAAATTCATCAGCCGTCCAAGCAGGTGCTGGCTCCCGCAATATTTCATCAGCCATGGAGGCGATACTCTCTGCAAACGGAGCATTCTCAGTGATGCGACCCCCCTCTACTATCATGGATGCTAATGATTGCACACCATCACGTCCGTCGACTTCACGGAAGAAGTAACGCAACGTCTCCGGATCGTGCGCAAAGACCTCTACTGGCCAACAGTCAAGTATGAATGACTCTCGCCAGGCAAACTCAAGATGATCAAAAACGACAACAAGGTCAATATCTGAAAACGCCGTCGCCTCGCCACGATTAAAACTACCAGCGACGAAACCAACCAGGGCAGCCGGATACCGCTCACGCAATATCTTTCGTGCTGTCTCTACCGGATCTGTTTTATTTACCTGTACCATCGTAACCATACGCTCCAAAAACAATGGGGACCACTATACATGATCCCCATTTCGCCATTTTCATCAAACCCGACGTTTAACTATTCGATACCCGCTCGCCCTCAGCTTCAACAAAATCATCAAACGATTCATTGCTGCTGGCATGTAGCTTCGCGTACAAGCCTTTGTTCAGCAACAATTCATGGTGCGAGCCTTTTTCGACGATGCGACCTTTTTGCAAAACCACGATCACATCAGCATCACGTATCGTCGCCAGGCGGTGCGCAATGATGATGGTGGTCCGTCCCTTGCGCAACACATTCAAGGCACGCTGGATTTCCAGTTCGGTGAAGCTATCGATGTTCGCAGTTGCCTCATCCAGGATCAGGATCTTTGGCTTCGCTAGCAAGGCACGGGCGAAGCTGAGTAACTGGCGTTGCCCGATGGAGAGATTACGGCCGCGCTGACCCAGCATGGTGTCATAGCCATCCGGCAGGCGCATGATGAAGTCATGTGCACGTACCGCTTTCGCAGCTTCTATCACCTGCGCCCGTGTCGCCCACTGCAAACCGTAACGCATATTGTCCGCGATCGTACCGCTGAAGAGGAACGGTTCCTGCAACACCATACCGACACACTGTCCCAGCGAGTCCAGCGTAAGATCGCGCACATCCTGCCCGCCAACTTTGACTTCACCGTCCCACACATCGTAGAAGCGATGTATCAGGGCTGCGATACTGGTCTTGCCGGAACCGGTAGGACCG
>JBEBUE010000079.1:0-9200 GCA_040393485.1 Herminiimonas sp. | reverse complement strand
AGCGTGCCAGGCATTCGATGTCATTGCTGATCATGGTGGGATTGAGGCGCGGTTCAAACCTTACGCCATTCCGAAAAAATCCCCAGCCTAGTAAGCGACCATCCATATGTGAACGGAACAGCAAGCACTGATGCGCATGCAATGCCTCCGGCGTCTCGGGTATGCCGTGTCGTTCGAAATAAGCAGGTGACGCGCACAATCGCAGTGGTACGCAAGCGATATGCCGCGCGACCAGACCAGGCTCCACTTGCTGGGCAAAGCGTATGCTGATGTCGATATCTTCGCTGATATGATCGACATAGTGATCGGCCAGCACCAGCTCTATCATCAAACGCGGATATTCCCGTGCAAATGCAGGAATCAAAGGTGCCAGCACGACGCGGCCGAAAGCAGATGAACAGGCTATCCGCAACTTACCCTGCGGCACCCCGTGCAGATCAGCTACCTCTGCCTGGGCCTGCTCCAATTCCCGTACGATGGCTTGCACCCGCTGGAAATAAACCTGCCCGCTTTCCGTCAATGCCAGTTGGCGTGTGGTGCGCGCTAGTAAACGCGTGTTGAGTTGCTGCTCCAGCCGGGCAATATTCTGGCTGGCGGCGGCAGCCGATATGCCGAGTCGCCTGCCGGCACCGGCGATACTTCCCTCTTCCACCGCCTTGACAAAGCATTCCACGCCTTTGAAGCTATCCATGCTGCTTTTCTCATATTGAAATAGTCGACAGCCATAAGTTTAACTTAATAAAACATATAGCTATTAACCACTACCTACTTATGAGTGTTAGGGCTAAAGTAATGTCTTTTCATTCAAGACCAGTAAATTCATGCCCTTTAGCTCTTCCCGCCGTATTAACGCCCTGCGCGTTCCCGCACGTTTTACTCCGTTTGTCTTTGCTTTTTACATGTCTTCCATCATGGCCATGCTGATGTGCTTTGTCATCGTCGGCGCTGGTACCGGCGTGCATGATGGTTACGCCATGCGTGTTTGGCAGGCGTACAAACTCGCCATGCCCGTTGCGTTTGTCTGTGTCCTGATAGTGCGGCCGCTCGTTGTCAGACTCGTACTGCTATCTGTACGACAACCGGCTTAATTCACTGCGGAAGATGGGTGTAGTGTGGGATTGGGCACGCCGCGTTCTCAGCGTCACGCAATGAAGCTGCTCTCTTGATGCCCAATCAACGACGTGAAGAAACGACGATACCGCCTACGATCAAGATGAAAGCAACGCCGTGATACAGATGTGGCATCTCGCCAAGAAAAGCCGATGACATCAATGCGGCGAACAGCGGCGTCAGATTGGCGAAGAATCCGGCGATGGTCGGCCCCACCCTTTGCACACCTATGCCCCAGCAACGCAAAGCAATAATGGCTGGACCGATTGCGACGAATATCAGTGCCGCCACCAGTGGCCAGCCCCAATCTATATGCAGGTCGCCCAGCGCCCATTCACCCACAGTGAACATGCTGGACCACGCCACACCGAATGCCACCTGCGCCAGCAGAAAAGCGGCCCAGTCACTGCGTATCTCTTCAGGGTCTTTCGGCAGGGTCAGCAACCAGCTATAAAAAGACCAGACGATGGCAGCGATGATCATGAAAATATCACCTGCTACCAGGCGCAATGCCAACAGTTGCCGTAGCTCGCCCCGGCTCAGCACGATCAATACACCAACAATGGATAGCACCGCACCCATGCCTTGCTTGAACGACACGCGCACACCAAAGAACAGCGTCCCTATCAACAGCATCCATACCGGCATGCTGGCAGCAACCAGCGTCACGTTAATCGGCGAAGAAGTCTGTAAAGCCAGGTATTGCAGGGTGTTATACAAACCAACGCCTAGCAGACCCAGTAGGGAAAAGCGACGCCAGTTACTCCAGAACGGACTATTGCGACGGAAGATCCAGCTCGCCAGCGGCAACAGGATAAGCATCGCTATCGCCCAGCGCAGTAAATTCAGGGTAACCGGCGGCACCATCGCATTGACGGAGCGACCGACAATCGCATTCCCGGCCCACATCATGGGAGCAAGCGTCAGCAGCAATACGGTCGATGGCGTAATCTTGTGAGTCATGGGCAGAAAAAATAAAGCCTTTGCAAATCCTGGCTATGCAAAGGCAGATGTAGGCAATCTGAGAGGATACTTGATTAGGCTGACTCGTGTCTGACACGCCCTTATTCAAGCGCTATACAGGCGTTAACGCTATCCGGCATCGACGATGCGATTCGATACCTCTATCAGATTAAAATCAGGATCGCGCAGATACAAGGACAGGATCGGGCCGGTCGCACCAGTACGACGTATCGGCCCCTCCAGCACAGTCACGCCACACTTGTTGAAATGCTGCAGCACATCGTCCAGCGGCACACTAGTAATAAAGCACAGATCGGCCGAACCCGGCGTCGGATGCTCGGCTTTAGGCTCGAACTCTTTGCCATGTTGATGCAAATTGATTTTTTGGTTCCCGAAAGTCAAGGCCTTGCGGCCGGCACCAAAAATCACAACTTCCATACCCAGCACGCGCTGATAGAAAGCGATCGTCACGTCTACATCCTTGACTGTCAGGACAAGGTGATCCAGTTGATCCAGTTTCATGATGGCTGCATATGGAAATGAATAGGACTCCATTATGTGCCAAAACCCTCAAGTGAAAAATACCCCGCCCTGCAAATCACTCAGACGTGCTGATACCGATATTCCTGCGTATAACCACCATAACCATAAGAAGCCGCCCGTACATCCTGTACATAGATATAGCTCTCTTCATGCAAGTTACCGAGGATGCGCTCGAAACCGGCGAATGCTTCCCTGATGTATTGCGCCTTCTCATCCTTGGTATTGGTTTCATCTGTAATCTTGATGTCGAAGTAAAAGCTATTTTTCTTTTGCTCGCTTAACAGATGGCCGCCGACTACCCAGCTATCGTGGCTCACGTAGTCAATAGCAATCGCGGTGACTTCACGCTTCTTTTTCAGAATGCGGGTGGTCAAATCCAGCAATAACTCGGCAATCTGCCTGGTCAGTTCAGGTGTCTTTTCTGCGCTTACTTTAACGTTCAGGATAGGCATTTTTAGCTCCTTATTTAGTTTGCTATGCAACTATTAATTTAAAAAAACTCAGGCAATGACTGAGCGAACTTTTTTAACATTACTCACAGTTTCATCAAAATGTGACTGACCAAGCTCTTTCTTCAAACGCCTGGTTACTTCCCCGCTGGCGGCATCCAGTGGCTCTCTCAATGCCATACCCGCCGCGCTCGGTTCAATCGCGGATTCACGACCATCCCGCTCCGTCGCTACCCGCTGCAGCAGACCCAGCTGCTGCAAGCCGTCCAGGGTACGTGTTGCAGTCGAACGCGAAATAGCCAAAGTAACAGCCAGCTCACTCTGCAACATGCCCGGATTTGCCAATACCGCACGCAGCATGAAAGCCTGTGACGGCGTCAGCCCAAACGGTTTGAAAGCCTTGGTCCATTCACGCTCGAGAACGCGGGCCAAGGCTGTCGTATTGAAATAGAGGCAGTGATCAAACATAACTGCAGCATAGACCAAACTAATTCGCTATGCAACTAAATATTTTGTTTGTTTTATGTGCGGCACATCACTCGCTATGTAATAGTCTTGCCAAGCTCAAAAGAAAGATTTCCATCCGATATGAACCCAGATTCCAGCGCGCCCTCCCCGGAACAGACGGAAGCACCCGCATCCGTCAGTTTCATGCAGGCATTGGCCCTGTGGTTCAAGCTGGGCTTTATTGGCTTTGGTGGCCCGGCTGCGCAGATATCGCTGATGCACCGGGAACTGGTTGAGCAAAGACGCTGGATCAGTGAAAAACGTTTCCTGCATGCGCTGAACTATTGCATGTTGCTGCCAGGTCCCGAAGCGCAACAACTGGCCACTTATATGGGTTGGCTGTTACACAAAAGTAAAGGCGGCATTGCTGCTGGCGTCTTGTTTGTGCTGCCTTCGCTGTTTTTCCTGATCACTCTATCCTGGTTGTATATCGCCTACGGCCATGTAGCCCTAGTCGCAGGTCTGTTCTACGGGATCAAGCCGGCGATTACCGCAGTGGTCGTGCATGCAGTCCATCGCATAGGTTCGCGTGCCTTGAAGAATGGCTGGATGTGGGCGATAGCAGCCGCGTCATTTGTCGCGATCTTTGCAATGAATGTCCCCTTCCCTATCATCGTCGCCGTAGCCGCGTTAATAGGATATCTGGGCGGTCGCTATATGCCATCCAAATTTATGACCGGCGGCGCACACCGGCAAACCGATAAATCATATGGGCCGGCATTGATAGATGACGATACACCGAGACCTGCACATGCGCGGTTTCGCTGGTCTGGCTTAATTCAAATCCTGTTGGTCGGCGCCGTTCTGTGGTGCGTACCTATGGCGATCCTGACCCTGCAGCTGGGCTGGAATCATACGCTGACACAAATGGGCTGGTTCTTTACCAAGGCCGCACTACTGACCTTCGGCGGCGCTTATGCGGTACTACCGTATATCTATCAGGGTGCGATCAGCCATTACAACTGGCTCACACCAACGCAAATGATAGATGGCCTCGCACTGGGCGAAGCCAATCCCGGCCCGCTGATTATGGTGGTGGCTTTTGTCGGTTTTGTGGGTGCGTATGTGCAATCCGTTTTTGGTCCGGAGCTGCAATTTGTTGCGGGCGCTACGGCAGCGGTACTGGTTACCTGGTTTACTTTCCTGCCTTCATTTATCTTTATCCTGGCTGGTGGCCCACTGGTTGAATCGACGCATGACAATCTAACCTTCACTGCACCGCTGACCGGCATTACCGCTGCAGTCGTCGGTGTGATCCTGAACCTGGCAGTGTTCTTCGCCTACCACGTGCTATGGCCGGCAGGATTTAAAGGCAGTTTCGACTGGATCGCGGCATGCATGGCCATCGTCGCAGCGATTGCACTGGTGCGATACAAGCGCAATGTCATCCACGTCATCGCCGCCAGTGCCGTCATCGGTTTGCTTCTGAAAACACTAACCTCATAAAAAAACCGGAGTTGCGATGCAGCTTAGCAAAGCAACTCCGGGTAAAGAGAAGGCAGGTCAGCGCCATCCCAGACACATCAAATCAAATCTCTTCGTATAAAGGCAAGGTCAGGAATTCTGCAAACGTAGTAGCCGTCGACATTTCCTCAAAGATTTGCGCTGCACGTGCATAGCTGGGGCTGCTGCCGTTCGGTGCATCCTGCTTTACTTTCAACAGTTCCTCCTGGATCATCGGACGTACCATTTCAGCAGTGATTTTGCGACCATCATCCAGTACGCCCTTGCTCGAACGTATCCATTGCCAGACTTGAGAACGGCTGATCTCGGCAGTCGCCGCATCTTCCATCAGGTTATGGATAGGCACACAACCATTACCGTCCAGCCAGCTGCCGAGATAGTGGATACCGACGTTGATGTTGTAGCGCAGCCCCGCTTCCGTGATCGGCGTTTCCGGCTGGAAGGCCAGCAGGTCATCTGCCGTCGCATGCACGTCGTCACGTTGTTTGCTGATTTGGTTAGGCCTGTCGCCCAGCACCTTTTTGAATTCCGTCATTGCCAGATCAACCAGACCCGGATGTGCGACCCAGCCGCCGTCGTAGCCATCGATCGCATCACGTTCCTTGTCTATACGCACGGCATTCATCGCCAGTTCGTTCTTGACCGGATCATTTTTGATTGGAATCAGCGCAGCCATGCCGCCCATCGCATGCGCGCCGCGACGATGGCAAGTCTTCAGCAGCAGCAAGGCATAGGAACGCATGAAAGGCACGGTCATTGTGACTTTGGCACGGTCGGCCAGGCAGAAGTCTTTATCCAGGCGGAATTTTTTGATGCATGAAAAGATGTAGTCCCAGCGACCGGCATTCAAACCTGCGCTGTGGTCTTTCAGCTCGTACAGGATTTCATCCATTTCGAAAGCAGCGAGGATGGTTTCGATCAGTACCGTCGCCTTGATCGTGCCTTGCGGCAGGCCCAGTTCACGTTGTGTCATGACGAAGATGTCATTCCACAGGCGTGCTTCCAGATGCGATTCCAGTTTAGGCAAATAGAAGAACGGGCCGGAGCCACGTTTTAGCAACTCGTGCGCGTTGTGATACATGTAAAGCGCAAAGTCGAAGATGCCGCCTGAGACGCGCTTGCCATCCACCAGCACATGCTTTTCATCCAGGTGCCAGCCACGTGGACGCACCAGCAAGGTCGCGATCTTGTCGTTGAGTTTGTATTGCTTGCCGTTGCGCTCGGTAGTGATCGTTTTGCGCACGGCATCGATCAGATTGAGCTGGCCCTCGATCTGGTTTTCCCAGTTCGGTGTATTCGCATCCTCAAAATCGGCCATGTACACATCAGCGCCAGAGTTGAGGGCATTGATCACCATCTTGCGATCAACCGGCCCCGTAATTTCCACGCGGCGGCAAGCCAGTGCTTCCGGTATCGGTGCGATGCGCCAGTCGGCAGCACGGATGGCTGCAGTCTCTGGCAGGAAGTCCGGACGTTCACCGGCGTCAATACGCTTGGCACGTTGGACTCGTATCGCCAGCAATTCTTGACGACGTGCTTCAAAGCTACGGCTCAGTTTGACGACCAGCGCCAGCGCTTCAGGCGTCAACACCTGTTCGTAGTCTGCTTTGAATTCGCCTTCAATTTCGATTCCTGCCGGGAAGTCTATCGTGCTCTCAGTCATGCTTGTCTCCGTATAATTAAATCAGTAATGGTCTACCCTGCTAACAACTAAAACTGACCGCACCCTCACGGATGCGGCCTCCTTTTTACAAGACGTTAAGCTGCACGCCCTGCAATACAAACCTTGGCCAGCTTGCTATCAAAAAATTGTTCATCCTCGGTCGAGCCATGCAAGGCGGTAGTCGAAGACTGCCCTTGCTGGATAACCTGGGTGATCGCATCGAAGTAGCCGGTGCCAACTTCACGCTGATGCTTGACGGCAGTGAAGCCTTTGTCCGCAGCCGCGAACTCGGCTTCCTGCAACTCGACGAAGGCCGACATTTGATTACGGGCGTAACCATGCGCAAGGTTAAACATCGAATAGTTCAGCGAGTGGAAACCGGCCAGCGTGATGAATTGGAATTTGTAGCCCATCGCGCCCAGCTCTTTCTGGAATTTGGCGATGGTTGCGTCGTCGAGGTTTTTCCGCCAGTTGAACGATGGCGAACAGTTGTAGGCCAGCATCTTGCCGGGGAATTTGGCATGGATCGCATCAGCAAATTGTTTGGCGAATTGCAGATCCGGCTTGCCGGTTTCGCACCACAACATATCGACATAAGGCGCATACGCGAGACCGCGCGAGACTGCCTGATCAAAGCCGGAACGGGTTTTGTAAAAGCCCTCTACCGTGCGCTCACCTGTAAGGAAAGGTTTATCGTTGGCATCGACGTCCGAGGTCAGCAAGTCAGCTGCTTCCGCATCAGTGCGCGCGATCACCAGCGTGCGGGTCCCACAGACGTCGGCAGCGAGACGTGCCGCATTGAGTTTTTCTACGGCTTCGCGGGTAGGCACCAGCACTTTGCCACCCATGTGGCCGCATTTTTTGACCGATGCCAGTTGATCTTCGAAGTGCACGCCTGCGGCGCCTGCTTCTATCATCGCCTTCATCAATTCATAGGCATTCAGCACACCGCCAAAGCCAGCTTCCGCATCCGCCACGATAGGTGCAAAGAAGTCGATGTCGCCCTTGCCCTCCGACCACTGGATCTGGTCGGCACGCTGGAAAGTATTGTTGATGCGTTTGACTACCATCGGCACCGAATTGGCCGGATACAACGATTGATCCGGGTACATTTCACCGGCCACATTGGCATCACCGGCGACCTGCCAGCCCGATAGGTAAATTGCTTTCAAACCTGCTTTCACTTGTTGCATCGCCTGATTGCCAGTCAGCGCACCGAGCGAATTGACGAAGGGCTCGTTATTGCACATCTCCCACAATTTATCGGCGCCACGTTGCGCCAGTGTGTGCTCGACTTGCAGCGAGCCACGCAGACGCACCACATCTTCTGCCGTGTAATTACGTGTCACGCCTTTCCAGCGCGGATTCTCCTGCCAGTCCCGGTTTAGTGCTTCGATTTGCTGTTCGCGGTTTGCCATGATGATTCTCCTCAGTTAAATGCGTGAAATAACAAAGACAAGAAAAAACATTGAATTAATCATAGGCGATATTGCGCATAGCAACAATGTCTTATATAAGATATTTTAATTTTTTATTCTCATTATTTATCAAGTACTTACAATACATTTTTCTGAATGTGAAACGATATTCTACCTTTTGGAATTTTTTATTGATGCAGCGCGATATTAATATTCCGTATTATGAAACCATATATTTGGTCGTGAAAAATAAGCGCTTTTCTGGCGTTTACATGATTTCAAATGAGCAAATAAACGATGTAAAAAAATGAAGATGCGGCGCCCGGAAGCGGACGCGATGCAAACCACTGAACATGCACATCAAAGTACACAGCTGTTACCAAACTTCCAACTTAAGTTACGAAGCGGTAAGATAGCGGCCATGTTGCTGCGAACGCGTGCAACATCGTGCAAGTTTTTGCGCACCTCTTCTCTGTCTCCGGATCAGGCTCCGGACGATATGCTTCCCGACCATTTAAGCAGGCAGTCCACGCACTGCATTGCAAACGCTTATTTTTTGAGAGTACAGCCTGTGCAAAAAATCGACGTCTTTTCCCTGTTTGTCGCCATGACACTCAACTTGTGCATCATGGCAGTGGCCTTGCCTTACTTCATGGGCCGGGTGAATCGTGCCGCACGCTACGCGCAAAGCGGGATCGTGCTGCAAACAGCCGGCTGGATTTGCCTTTTTTCGTCGAGCACTTTCGAACGGGGTGGATGGGCCGATCATCTGCTGTCGACTCTGGCTATGGGCTGTGTTTCGAGTGGCATGGTGTTCAACGCCATGGCTTTTCAAATATGGTGCGGCCGCAAGGTAAGCGTGCGCGCGCCTGCCCTTATTGCCGTATTAATGACTGTCGGCTACAGCATCGGTTTTTCCGATTATCCATTCCGCGTCGGCTGGGCTAATGCCTTGCTGGCCTTGCAGATCGCCACCGTCGTGCTTGAGCTGTGCCGACCACCCAAAGTGGCCGTCGGACGCTGGCGCTGGCTCCTGGCCATTTGCCTCACTATACAAATGATAGTGTTGGCTTGCCGCGCAGT
>JBEBUE010000078.1:0-9204 GCA_040393485.1 Herminiimonas sp. | reverse complement strand
GCTTTCCTGCATCACATGGTGCGCAATATCGTCGGCTCACTGATTTATGTAGGCAATGGCTCGCAGCAGCCGGAGTGGCTGAAGGAAATACTGGACGGACGTGATCGCAAGTTCGCCGCACCGACGTTCATGCCGGACGGTTTGTACCTGGCCAAAATCGATTACGATCCGAAGTGGCAGTTGCCGCAACTGGATGTACAGAATTTCTTCTGGTCTTAAGACTGATATCAAGTTGATACATACCCAATGACACACCGTACCCGAATTAAGATATGTGGCCTGACGCGGCCGCAGGACGTGCAAAGCGCGATTGCTGCTGGTGCTGATGCAGTCGGCTTTGTGTTCTATCCTAAGAGCCCGCGTTACATCGCTGCGGCAGCGGCTGGCCAGCTCATTGCGCAGATTCCGCCTTTCGTTACGCCGGTTGGTCTGTTCGTTAATGCGACCCTGGAAGAAGTGCAGGCCATCATCGCACTAGCCCCTATTGCCTTGTTGCAATTCCACGGCGATGAGACACCTGAACACTGTGCGGCGATAGCAAAAGCGGTAAATCGTCCCTTCATACGCGCAATTCGCGTAAAAGAGGGTATGCAGCCCACCGATTTGCTAAAATACGAGTCTGATTATCGCGCCGCCAGCACATTGTTCACCGGCTTGTTGCTGGATACCTTTGTAGACAGCTATGGCGGCAGCGGAAAGGTCTTCGATTGGTCTCTCATTCCAGAAAACATCGCGCCTCGGGTCGTTTTAAGTGGTGGCTTGAGCGTACAAAACGCGACTGACGCGGTACAACGCGTACGTCCCTATGCGGTCGACATCAGCAGTGGCGTCGAACAAGACAAAGGGATCAAGGACGCGGCAAAAATACGCGCCTTCATTGCCGCGGTAAGAGTAGCGGATGCAGCAAATGCCGCTGCCGCGGACTAGACAAAATAGCAAAGAGAAAAGCCATGAAAGAATTAGACGTGCTGGGCAATTTTGCCGAGCGACAAGCGATTGCCGAAAGCGCATTGCACCAGAGCGCAGCCTATAACCTGCCGGATGCCCGCGGTCACTTCGGCCCTTACGGTGGCAGCTTTGTTGCCGAAACATTGAGCCATGCTTTGGCTGAGCTGAAAGAAGCATACGCGCATTACAGCAAGGATCCTTCCTTCCTAGCCGAATTCCATTACGACCTGAAGCATTTCGTCGGTCGTCCGAGCCCGATTTATCACGCCAAACGCTGGTCTGAAAAAATGGGCGGCGCGCAGATTTACTTCAAACGTGAGGACTTGAATCACACTGGCGCGCACAAGATCAATAACGTGATCGGCCAGGCCTTGCTTGCCAAACGCATGGGTAAGCCGCGTATCATCGCGGAAACTGGTGCTGGCCAGCATGGTGTCGCGACCGCGACCATATGCGCACGCTTTGGTCTCGAATGCGTGGTCTATATGGGTAGTGAAGACGTCAAACGCCAGGCACAAAACGTCTACCGCATGAAATTACTGGGCGCGAAAGTCGTACCGGTTGAATCCGGTTCGAAGACGCTGAAAGATGCGCTGAACGAAGCGATGCGCGACTGGGTAACCAATATCGAAAATACTTTCTACATCATCGGTACGGTTGCAGGCCCGCATCCTTATCCGATGATGGTGCGCGATTTCCAGTCGGTGATCGGTAATGAGTGCATAGAACAAATGCCGGAAATGACCAGCCGTCAGCCTGACTATGTGGTGGCTTGTATCGGTGGCGGTTCCAATGCGATGGGTATTTTTTACCCATACATCGAGCATAAGAATGTGCAACTGGTCGGCGTCGAAGCCGCGGGTGAGGGCCTGGAAAGCGGCAAGCATTCGGCTTCATTAACCGCTGGTTCGCCGGGTGTATTGCACGGTAATCGTACTTATTTGCTGCAGGATGAGAACGGCCAGATCATCGAAACACATTCGGTTTCCGCCGGTCTCGATTATCCGGGTGTAGGACCTGAACACGCCTGGCTGAAAGACTCGGGACGTGCGCAATATGTCTCCATCACAGACGAGGAAGCCCTCCAGGCTTTCCACGATTGCTGCCATATCGAAGGCATCATTCCGGCGCTGGAATCCAGCCATGCCTTGAGCTACGCAGCCAAACTGGCAGCAACCTTGCCGAAAGACAAGGTCGTGCTGGCCAACCTCTCAGGTCGCGGCGACAAGGATATGCATACGGTCGCGCAACGCATGGGTTTGCAATTCGATTAAATTTGCGCGCAGAACTCCGCTGCTGACCGGCAGCGGGGTTTTGATGTCTGTTGCTCACACTACGGTTTAATCTAGTCCGGAAAATTTATAAAGTATCTTCATGTCCAGAATTCAGTCCACCCTGGCCGCGTTGGCGGCAAAGAATAAAAAAGGCCTCATTCCTTTCATTACCGCAGGTGATCCGGCGCCAGAGCTGACTGTGCCGCTGATGCATGCACTGGTTGCGGGCGGTGCTGATATTTTGGAATTGGGCGTGCCTTTTTCGGACCCGATGGCGGAAGGCCCGGTCATCCAGCGTGCCTGTGAACGTGCGCTGGTTTTCGGCGTTAGCATGCATGACGTACTGGGCTTTGTCAGTGAATTCCGCAAGACCAATAGCAGCACCCCGGTGGTACTGATGGGTTATGCCAATCCTATCGAACGCATGGGGCAAACGCAGTTCGTACTGGCGGCCAAGGCTGCTGGCGTTGATGGCACCATCGTGGTCGATTACCCGCCGGAAGAGTGTGAAGAGTTTGCTGCGACTTTGAAGGCCAACGATATGGATCCTATCTTCCTGTTGTCGCCGACATCAACCGAAGAGCGTATCCAGCAAGTAGCTAAAGTCGGTAGCGGCTTCAGTTACTACGTGTCGCTCAAGGGCGTTACGGGCGCGGCCAATATCGATACCAAGGAAGTAGCGGAACGCATTGCCGCGATCCGCAAACATGTGAAGTTGCCTATCGGCGTCGGTTTCGGTATCCGCGATGCGGCGACCGCCAAGGCAGTCGCGGCGGTATCCGACGCAGTTGTGATCGGCAGCCGGATTATCCAGGAGCTGGAAAATAGCCCACGTGAGCAGGCTGTTGAAAGAGTGCAAACGTTTATTGCCGGTATCCGTAAGGCTTTGGACGAATAAGATGAAAATGTCGTGTTAGACAAGTAAAATACTGTCCGACACGTAATTGTGGCGAATTGCTGTGCAAACGGTACAATTCGGCCAGTACAAAATTGAAAGAGGTCACGATGAGTTGGCTAGAAAAGTTACTTCCCCCACGTATTCAACGTTCCGATGCTGCGCAGCGCAAGTCCATCCCGGAAGGTTTGTGGGTCAAATGCCCATCCTGTGAAGCGGTACTGTATCGCACGGATCTGGAATCAAATATCCACGTTTGCCCTAAATGCGACCACCACATGCGCATCCGCGCACGCGATCGCCTCGACGCATTGCTCGACGCAGGCGGCCGTTACGACATCGGCCAGGAAGTCCTGCCGGTCGATACGCTCAAGTTCAAAGACAGCAAAAAATACCCGGATCGCTTGAAATCGGCGCTGGAAGCAACCGGCGAGACGGATGCTTTAGTTGTCCTGGGTGGCTCCATCATGAGCCTGCCGGTAGTCGTAGCCTGCTTTGAATTTGAATTCATGGGCGGTTCCATGGGTTCGGTCGTCGGTGAGCGCTTCGCCCGTGCCGCCCAGACTGCACTGGAACAAAAAGTACCATTCATCTGCATCACCGCTACCGGCGGTGCGCGTATGCAAGAAGGTTTGTTGTCATTGATGCAAATGGCAAAAACTACCTCCATGCTGACCAAGTTGTCGGAAAAGAAATTGCCGTTTATTTCGGTACTGACCGATCCGACCATGGGTGGCGTTTCTGCTTCCTTCGCTTTCATGGGCGACGTAGTGATAGCAGAGCCGAAGGCATTGATCGGTTTTGCTGGTCCGCGTGTGATCGAAAACACCGTACGTGAAAAGCTGCCGGAAGGCTTCCAGCGTGCTGAATTCCTGGTGCAAAAAGGTGCAGTCGATATGATCGTAGACCGTCGCAAAATGCGCGAAGAAATCGCGCGTATCCTGGCTTTGTTGCAAAATCAGGCGGCTGAAGTCCTGGCCTGATTCCCTGGCTTAGTCTAAAAAGCCCGAACCTTATGCGTTCGGGCTTTTTATTTGCGTTTTTGCCTTTACATAGTGTTCTCTATCTAACGAGTTTGCATGGAAAATCCCAAGACCCTGGCTGACTGGCTAAGCCGCCTCGAAGCGATGCATCCGAAAGCCATTGATATGGGGCTGGATCGCGTGCGGCAGGTCAAGCAGGCGATGAACGTGCAGTTCGAGTGTCCGGTGATTATCGTCGGTGGCACCAACGGCAAGGGCTCTACCTGTGCGATGCTGGAGGCTATACTCTTGCGCGCCGGCTATCGGGTGGGTTTATACACCTCGCCCCACTTGCTGCACTTTAACGAGCGTATGCGTCTGAATGGCGCCTCCTGTACCGATCAGGAGTTGATTGCCGCTTTTGACAAGCTGGAAGCGGTACGCGGCGATGTTTCCCTTTCCTATTTTGAATTCACTACGCTCGCGGCTATCCAGTTGTTTGCAGATGCAAAGCTGGATGCAGTGATCTTTGAAGTCGGCCTTGGCGGTCGGTTGGATGCGGTCAACGTGCTGGATGCAGACGTTTCTATTGTGACTAGCGTGGATATCGATCACACCGAATATCTGGGAGATACCCGCGAGAAAATCGGCTTTGAAAAGGCCGGGATTTTCCGTTCTGGCAAAACCGCGATTTGCGGTGATCCGGTACCGCCTGCCTCGCTCATAGAACATGCCGAAAAAATCGGTGCTGACTTATGGCTGTTTAATCGTGATTTCAATTATTCCGGTGACAAGCAACAGTGGAATTTCAGTGGCCGCGGTCGTCGACGCAATTCCCTCGGTTACCCCGCTTTGCGCGGTGCCAATCAGCTGTTGAATGCTTCGTCCGTACTGGCGGCGCTGGAAGCGCTGCGCCTGCGTTTGCCGGTAGGTGCGCAGGAAGTCCGCACCGGGCTGGCCGTTGTCGATTTGCCGGGACGTTTTCAGGTGTTACCAGGGCAGCCAACCGTCATCCTCGATGTTGCGCATAACCCGCACGCGGCTGCCACTTTGGCGCAAAATCTCGACAATATGAGCTTTGCGCCATACACCTATGCAGTGTTCGGCGCGATGCAGGACAAGGATATAGACGGCGTCATTGCGCACCTGAAAGGTCGGGTTGATCACTGGTGTGTGACCGATTTGCCACTGCCGCGTGCGGCCAGCGCTACCGAGATCAAAGACAAGCTGGTGCATGCTTATGGCGAAATGCCGCCAGCCAGTGACACCGAGCGCAGCATCCTCACCTTCGCCTCACCTGCAGAAGCTTTTGCAAATGCACTCAGCCGAGCAGGGGAGAATGATAGAATTGCGGTTTTCGGATCGTTCCTGACAGTTGCTGGCGTCATGGAATTCCGACAATCCGAACATCACTGACGAATTTCACATTACATCGTATGGGCTTGTTCTCGTTTCTTCGTAAAAATCAGCAGGATTCATCGACCGGCAAGAGCGATTTTTATTCGCAGGCTGATGAAGAAAAACCGGTTCGCGGCAGGCGCAAGCCGGGCAACAGACGCGAGGAACCGGTTGATCCGGTCTTGCCTGAAAAGAAACGTGCGCGCCGCCGCCTGGTAGGTGCGATTGCGCTGGTTCTGGCCGCCGTTATCGGTTTGCCTATGATTTTGGACTCCGAGCCGAAACAGCTGCCTGACGACATCGATATCCAGATCCCTTCCAAAGAGTCACCTGCACCCGCGGCACAAGCCAAAGCCGGGTTGGTAGCCAAGGCAGACAACACGGCCCCGAGCAATTCTTTAAGTGCGGAAGAAGAGATTGTTGAGCCGGAGCCAGCTGCTCCGGTAGCAGCACCTGTTGCAGCGGCCAAGGACGCACCTAAAGAAACACCCAAAGAAACGGTAAAAGCCGAGCCTAAACCTGCCGAAGCGGAGAAAAAGCCGCAAGTAGCGAGCGCCAAGCCGGAAGCCGCAGAACCAAAAGCAATACCGCATGCTCCAAATGCTAGCAAGGCAGACGAGGCGGCACGGGCACGCGCTATTCTGGAAGGTAAACCGGTCCCATCTGCCGCTTCTCATGCATCAGGCAAAGTCGTATTGCAAGTGGCTGCACTGGCGTCGCAGGACAAGGTCAATGAATTGCAGAAGAAGTTGCAGGCAGCAGGTTTGAAGTCATATACGCAAAAAGTGGCGACGGCATCGGGTGAGCGTATCCGTGTCCGTATAGGCCCATTTGCGAATGAAGCAGAAGCCGAGAAGGCGCGCGCCAAACTGACCAAGATCGGTTTGACCGGCAAATCTTTCCCGGCCTGATATGTCGCAAGGCAGTGAAGCAGAGCGACTGTGACGATTTTTGATTATTTGGTTTTATTTGTACTGATTTGCTCGGTGGTGATCAGTACTTTGCGTGGGCTGGTAAAAGAAATCCTGTCCTTGCTGAGCTGGATAGTGGCATTTTTTGTTGCCAATGCCTATGGTGAGACATTGGCACAATGGTTACCGGAAATGGTGCCGGGCAAAACGGCTCGTCTGATTGTCGCGTTTATCGTGCTGTTCATCGGTGTACGTATCCTGATGGGCTTGCTGACGATGGCGCTGGATGCGGTGATTAAGGCCTCGGGCCTGACGCTGGCAGATCGTGGTTTAGGCGGATTGTTCGGATTGGCGCGTGGTTTGTTGATTGTGCTGGTCGCGGTGTTGTTATGCGGGATGACAGCTATTCCGCAGCAGTCGTTCTGGAAAGATGCGCTGTTTAGCCCGCTGGCAGAAACTGCCGCGCAGACAGTCATACCTTACTTGCCGGGCGAGTTTGCGCACCATATAGAGTTTTGAGACGCACCATAATATAAATAATTCATAGTTTTAATTTGCTTTAGTTGAGGAGTCCACCATGTGTGGCATTGTTGGCGTTGTTTCTCACACCCCTGTCAATCAATTGATCTATGACGCGTTGCTGCTCCTGCAGCACCGTGGTCAGGATGCCGCCGGTATCGCTACCGATAACGGCAATACATTCAGCATGCACAAGGCGAACGGCCTGGTGCGGGACGTCTTCCGTACTCGCAATATGCGTTCGCTGTTCGGTAATTCCGGTGTCGGCCAGGTTCGCTACCCGACCGCTGGTTCATCGAGTGCAGAAGAAGCACAACCGTTCTACGTCAATGCACCATTCGGCATCATCATGGCGCACAACGGCAACCTGACGAACTGGGAACAGCTCAAAATCGAGATGTTCAAGAATGACCGCCGTCACATCAACACGACTTCGGATTCGGAAGTCCTGCTGAACGTGCTGGCACATGAAATCCAGCAAGCGACCACCGGCTACTCGCTCGATCCTGCGGCGATTTTCAAAGCGGTTGCGATGGTGCACAAGCGTGTACGCGGTTCATATGCTGTGACTGCGCAAATCGCAGGCTACGGCTTGCTGGCGTTTCGCGATCCGTTCGGTATTCGTCCGCTGTGCATCGGTTTCAATGAAACCGAACATGGTACTGAATACCTGGTAGCCAGTGAATCGGTGGCACTCGAAGGCCTCGGCTTCCGCTTCCTGCGCGATGTATTGCCAGGTGAAGCGATCTTCATCGACATCGACGGCAAGCTGTACAACCAACAATGCGCAGAAAACCCGACGCTCAATCCATGTGCGTTTGAGTTTGTGTATTTTGCGCGTCCTGACTCCATCATCGACGGCGCTTCTGTCTATGCAACACGCCTGAAAATGGGTGAGTACCTGGCAGAAAAAATCAAACGCGAAATCCCGCTTGGTGATATCGATGTGGTGATGCCTATCCCTGATTCGTCGCGTCCGGCTGCCATGGAATTGGCGCAAAAGCTGAACATTGAATATCGCGAAGGCTTCATCAAAAACCGTTACATCGGCCGTACCTTCCTGATGCCAGGACAAGCTATCCGTAGCAAGTCGGTGCGTCAAAAACTGAACGCCATCGGTTCCGAGTTCAAAGGTAAAAACGTATTGCTGGTTGATGACTCCATCGTTCGTGGTACAACCAGCCGCGAAATCGTACAGATGGCACGTGAAGCCGGCGCGAAGAAAGTTATCTTCGCTTCCGCAGCGCCGCCAGTGAAATTCCCGAACGTGTACGGTATCGATATGCCGACGCGTGCGGAATTGATTGCTTACGGCCGTAGCACCGAAGAGGTGTGCCGTGAGATCACTGCAGATGCATTGATTTATCAGGATATCGAAGCGCTGAAGCATTCGATCTCCGATGTGAACCCTGCGTTGAAGAGCCTGGAAGCATCGTGCTTTGATGGTATCTATGTGACTGGCGATATTTCACGCGATTATCTGGATCGCATCGAATTCGCGCGTAACAATCCGAAACCTGAAGTGGACGACAGCGTGCGCTCGCAATTGAACTTGAATCTGGCACAGGTAGATTAATTCTATTTAAGCTACATTACAGCTATGCCTGATTTGTACGCGCAAGCGTGCATTCAGGCATTTTTTTCTTGGCCATCATGACAGACTCCAAAAAATACGGCTTTACCACCACCACCTTGCACAGCGATCGCCAAAAAGAGATCGAGCATGGTTCGCTACACAAACCTATCCATACCTCGGTTACTTTCGGCTATAACGACGCACGTGAGCTGGCGACGGTATTTCAGGGCAAGAAACCTGGTTATCGCTACGGCCGCCAGGGTAATCCGACGGTGGCGGCGCTGGAAGACAAAGTGAATAAGATGGAAGAAGGCTTGTCCACGATTTGCTTTGCCACCGGCATGGCTGCTATAGGCGCGGTAGTACAAGCCCTGTTGCGCGAGGGCGATCATGTCGTTTCGTCGGCTTTCCTGTTCGGTAATACCAATAGTCTTTGGCAAACGGTGGGCGGGCAGGGCGTCAAGATATCTATGGTCGATGCGACCGACGTTAAGAACGTAGAAGCAGCGATTCAGCCGAATACGCGCATCGTCTTCGTCGAAACGATAGCCAACCCGCGTACCCAGGTCGCCGATCTGGCACGCATAGGCAAGCTGTGTGCGGAACGCGGGATCCTGTATGTCGTCGATAACACCATGACTTCGCCTTATCTGTTCCGTCCGAAGACAGTAGGTGCCAGCATCGTCATCAATGCGCTGACTAAATCGATAGGCGGACATGG
>JBEBUE010000077.1:0-9282 GCA_040393485.1 Herminiimonas sp. | reverse complement strand
GTCTGGCCGTGCTGCTCGTAGAAGAAAGGACGATTGGTTTGCTGGCTGAAATTCATCATCCACTCCAGCTCGTGCTTTTCCAGGTCGCGTCCGCCATATGCCAGGCGATAGGCAGGCTGGCCACGCCAGGTAGTCTGCACAATGATGACGCCAAGCTTGGTCGGTTTGAACTCATCCGGGAACGGGCTACCTTCATCCACCCAGCCGCAAATGAACTGGCGGCAAGGCGACTCAGGCCGCGTCTCGTAGATGGTGCAACCACCATCCTTCACAAAGTGACAACGCACGCCGGGACGCATTTCATGTCCGTAGATGGTCGATTTCAGCCAGCCGTCACAACAGGCAGTGCAGTCGCCACATTCACGGCGTGCGCTGCTGTACGGCACTGGGCGTGCAGGTGCTATTTGTATAACTTTGCCGCAGCATTTTTTGTATTTATTGCCGCTGCCGCAAGGGCAAGGATCGTTTCTGCTCGGTTTCACTGCCTGAACTGCCTTTCATACGATGACCGGATGCTGCGGGGTACTTAACTTGCCTGCATGCATCCACGGTGTGATCCGTCGCCTGAAGCGAGCCGGATCCAGCCCTAGATTATGCACCACCCGGCCATTTTCATGTGCGTGCTCAGCTATTTGCCGTGCTTTCCGCCTCCTCTTCCTTGCGGTAAGCCATCCGATACAACAAAGGCAAGACCAGCAAAGTCAGCATGGTTGACGACAGGATGCCCCCTATCACCACGGTGGCCAGCGGACGCTGCACTTCGGCGCCGGTTCCGGTCGCAATCGCCATCGGTACAAAACCGAGCGAAGCCACTAGTGCCGTCATCAGCACCGGACGCAAGCGCGTCAGCGCGCCGTCCCGTACCGCTGCGGCCAGCGTATGGCCATCCTCACGCAGGCTGCGGATGAAGGAAATCATCACCAGTCCGTTCAATACCGCCACGCCGGAGAGCGCGATGAAACCGACCGCAGCCGAGATCGAAATCGGTATATCCCTTAGCCACAGCGCGATGATGCCGCCAGTCAGGGCAAATGGAATCCCGCTGAAAACCAGTAAGCCATCTTTCATATTGCCGAACATGACGAACAACAAAGTGAAGACCAAAGCTAGCGCGACCGGTATTACCAGTTGCAGGCGTTGCGTCGCAGATTGCAATTGCTCGAACTGACCGCCCCAGCTGGTCCAGTAACCAGACGGAATTTTGACCTGCTGTGCGATCTGCTCTTCTGCTTCTGAAACGAAGGTGCCGATATCCCGTCCGCGCACGTTGGCGCTGACGACGATGCGGCGCTTGCCATTTTCACGGCTGACCTGGTTCGGACCTGGTGCCATATCCAGTGTGGCTACTTCAGACAAGGGGATATAACTGGTACGCCCTGCACCACCTTGCTCGCGCGGCAGCGGCAAAGGCAAGCGCCTGATTGCGTCCAGATCATTACGCACGTTTTCCGGCAGGCGCACCAGGATGTCGAAGCGTCGATCCCCCTGGAACAAGGTGCCGGCTTCCCTGCCACCGATTGCGGTGGCGATCGTGTCCTGCACATCGGCCACGTTCAGGCCGTAACGCGCTGTCTTTTCCCGGTCAATATTCACGGTCAGCATCGGCAAACCGGTGGTCTGCTCTACCTTGACTTCTGCCGCTCCCGGAATTTTTCCCATTACGGTCGCGATCTTCGCTGCGGTATCGTTCAGCACATCCATATCGTCGCCGAAAAGCTTGACCGCCACGTCGCTGCGCACACCAGAGATCAATTCGTTGAAACGCAATTGTATCGGCTGCGAGAACTCGTAATTATTGCCAGGAAGCTGCGCCACGGTTTGCTGTATTGCACTCAATAATTCTGCATGCGATTTCTTCGGCTCCGGCCATTCGTCCTTGGGCTTGAGCATGACCAAGCCATCGGAGATATTCGGTGGCATCGGGTCGGAGGCGATTTCCGCTGTACCTATGCGTGACACGACCCGCTGGATTTCCGGATGGGCTTTCTTCAATGCGGTTTCTAGTTGCTTCTGCATCTCCACCGATTGTGTCAGGCTGGTGCCCGGAATACGCAGCGACTGAATCGCAATATCACCCTCGTTCAGGTTCGGTACGAATTCGCTACCCATACGCGTTACCAACAGTCCTGAAAGCAGGACCAGCACGAAGGCAAAGGTCAGCACCACCGGCTTGTTGCCCATGACGTAGTCCAGAGCGGGCGCATACCAGCGCTTGGCCGCCTGCATCAGGACGTTTTCCTTTTCAGCCACCTTGTCGCCGATGAAGAGCGCGACTGCGGCCGGGATAAAGGTGATCGACAGAATCATCGCACCGACCAACGCAATCACAACTGTAAATGCCATCGGATGGAACATGCGGCCTTCAACGCCGCTTAGCGCGAAGATAGGCAGATACACCACCATGATGATCAGTTGCCCGAATATCAGCGGACGACGCGCTTCTTTCGCTGCGGCAAAGACTTCATGGAAGCGTTCGCTGCGATTTAGTGAGCGCCCCGCTGCCGCCTGTGCATGCGCCAGCCGTCGCACACAATTTTCGACGATCACGACAGCACCATCGACGATGATGCCGAAGTCCAGCGCCCCCAGGCTCATCAGATTCGCGCTGACCTTATAGGTAACCATGCCGCTGAAGGTAAACAGCATGGATAAGGGGATCACCATCGCCGTAATCAGCGCCGCACGGAAGTTGCCGAGGAAAAGGAACAGCACCACGATGACCAGCACCGCGCCTTCCAGCAGGTTTTTCTTCACAGTATTGATGGCTTTATCGACCAGCACGGTGCGGTCATATACGGTCACCGCGTGCACGCCTTCCGGCAGTGTCCGGTTAATCTCCAGCATTTTCTTATCCACTGCTTGCGAGACCGTGCGGCTATTCTGCCCGATCAGCATGAACACAGTACCCAGCACGACTTCCCTGCCGTTTTCGGTGGCGGCACCTGTGCGTAACTCGCGACCTATCTGTACGTCACCAATGTCGCGTATGCGTATCGGCACACCCTGTACATTGCCGAGGATGATATTGCCGATGTCGGCAATCGATTGCACCTGGCCGGGCGTGCGTATCAGCAATTGCTCGCCGCGTTTCTCAATATAACCAGCACCGACGTTACCGTTATTGCGCTCCAGTGCGGTGACGATGTCCTGCAGGTTGAGGCCATACGATGCCAGCCGCTCTGCTACCGGCGCAATCTGGTACTCCTTGGCATAACCGCCGATCGAGTTGATTTCAGTCACGCCCGGAACATTGCGCAGTTGCGGCTTGATGATCCAGTCCTGGATCTCACGCAAGTCCATCGGCGTATAAGAAGAACCATCCGGCTTCTTCGCTCCCTCCTTGGCCTCCACGGTCCACAGGTAAATCTCGCCCAAACCGGTCGAGATGGGCCCCATGCGTGGTGTCACTCCGGCCGGCAGGTATTGACGTGCTTCCTGCAAACGCTCACTGATCATCTGGCGCGCAAAGTAGATGTCGGTGCCGTCTTCAAAAATGACCGTGATCTGCGACAAACCATAACGCGACAATGAGCGCGTCTGACTCAGATGCGGCAAACCTGCCATCACGGTTTCCAGCGGATAGGTCACCCTTTGTTCGGTTTCCAGCGGTGAATAGCCGGATGCCTCGGTATTAATCTGTACCTGTACATTCGTTATGTCGGGTACTGCATCGATAGGCAGCTTCTGGTAGTTATAGATACCAAGCGCGGCCATGCCGACTACCGCCAGCATGATCAGCCAGCGCTGCGCGATGGCAAAGCGTATTAAACGTTCAAACATGATGAAGTTCCCTTCGCATCAATGTGCATGTTCGGCGCTGGATTTACCCAGTTCCGATTTGATGACGAAGCTGCCGCTGGCTGCGTATTCGCTACCGGCTTTCAGGCCTTTGACTATTTCTATGTGCTTGCCGTCGCTGCGGCCGGTCGTGACTTCCTGTGCAATAAAGCCATCCGCAACCTTGACGAAAATCACCGGCTTGTCATTCATGGTCTGCAGTGCATCGACGGCGACTGCAACCGGCACCTGCACTTCATTCGAAACGATCTCTACATTGACAAACAGGCCCGGACGCCAGGTTCCTTGCGGATTGGCGAGGGTCACACGGGCGCTGGCAGTACGTGTCTGCACGCCCAGCAAGGAACCGACATAAGCAACCGTGCCGGTAGCTGCCGAATCAAATGCACTGGCCTTGACGGTGACTTTTTCACCGACGCGTACGGCGTTCAGGTCTTTGGCAGGCACAGCAATATTTGCCCAGACGGTAGACAGGTCAGACAAGGTAAAGACGTTGGTATCTTCCCGCACCGCTTCACCCAGCGAGATATGCTTTTCAACCACTACGCCATCAAACGGCGCGCGGATTTCATAGCGATTAAAAGCACCGGCTTTGCCTGCATCGGCGCCGACTGCAGCCAGTTTCTGGCGTGCGTTCTGTACGGCGATTTCGGTTTCCTGCAGCACTTGTTGCGCTTGCAGGTAATCCTGTTCCGCTGAAATTTTTTCTTGCCACAGCTTTTTCTCACGCTCGAAAGTGATCTTCGCCAGCGCCAGACGTTTCTGCGCGGCGAACAGTTCACTGCGCTGTTCTGACAGACCGGTGCTGCTAATAACTGCCAGCACTTGTCCTTTCTTTACAGCTTGTCCCAGGTTAGCTGGCACGCCTTGCACGATACCTGCCAGGCTGGGCACCACGTGCGCGGTGCGATCTTCATTGAACTGGATTTCACCTGGCAGCACCAGCGCAGTCTTGATGTACGCTGCATCTGCTACTTGCAGGCTGATTCCGGCGGCTTTGATTTGCGCATCGCTCAGGACGACTTTGTCATTGTCGTCTTCCTTGCCTTTATCCGCGCTTTCTTCATGGTGCTCACCATCTGCGTGCTTATCAGCATCAGCATGGTCTTTTTTTTCTGTCTTGCCCTCGGCATGATGTTCGGTATCGGCATGGCTGCCTGCATGTCCGTGTCCGTCACCTTCGCCAGAGCTGTTTTTGCCCGGCAACAGGATCAGGCCACCCAGCAGGATACCGACGGCAACGATGATGGCGATGGCTGTACTTTGCTTTTTGTTCAGATTGATTTTCATGATGTCGTCTTATGGCTTGTTGGCGTAGTCAGGCGCACCGATGATGCGATCGATCTCGGCGGCAGCGCTGTGGGCTTCGGATAAGGTGCGCAGGTATTGCGATCTGGCTTGCAACAAGGTGCGCTGCGCGTCCAGTACATCAAGGAAGTTGAATTTACCGAATTCAAATCCGGTGGTCGCAGCGTCATAGGCACTTTGTGCGCCAGGCAGAATCTCACGCTGCAAAGTCTCCGCTTCCGTGCGTGTCGTACTCAGCCGTTCATAGGCCTGTGCCAGCTCGCTGTCCAGACGGATTTCAGTAGCGGCCAGTTCATCACGCGCTTTATCGGTACGGCGCAGCGCTTCCAGGATGTTGCCCTGGTTGCGATCAAACATGGGGAATGGAATCGATAAGCCGACCACTGCCTGGCTATTCCCTGCTTCACCATTCTTTTTCACGCCCATGCTGACGGTGACATCGGGAATACGGCGGCTCTTCTCCACTTCTGCCACTGCCTGACGACGTTCCAGTTCGTGCCGTGCGCTGGTCAGCAATGGTGATTGCGCCAGGCGTGCATTCAGTTCCTGCCATTGCGGCAGCACCGGCAAGGTTTCCACATTGCCTTCTGCCTGCTGGAAACGTGGTACCGGATTGCCCCAGGTGGCAGCCAGGCGTTTGCGCGCCATCACCAGTTCACTTTTAGCCTGTGTGAGCTCCAGTCGCACGTTCGCTTCTGCCACGCGTGCCTTGGTTTCCTCTACTGGCGATACTTTCCCTGCGGTGACACGACGCGACGCGACCAGGCTGCCACGTTGTGCCAGCAGCAAGGATGCATCAGCCAGGCGCAAGCGCTCCTGTGCATTGAGGACGTTAAAGAAGGCGGTGATGACAGCCGCGCGGATTTCTGCGCGCTTGCTGCTGAGGTTGGCGTAGGCAGTGTCATAAGCACGGTTGGCAGCGTTGATACGTGCTGCACGTTTACCGCCCAACTCTATCGGCTGATTCACCAGCCAAGTGGTGGTGCGAGTATCGCGTTGCGCACCTTCTATCTGCATCGATACTTCCGGATTTGGTATGAGCCTGGCCTGTTGTATCGTGGCGTCGATAGCCGCTGCTTCATTGCGTGCAGCGGACAGGTCAGCGTTGCTGTCCAGCGCCAGTTGCAATGCAGCTTCCAGCGTAATGCCAGTAGGCGGCTCTACGGCGCGATTGGCGATGATGCCACTCGCAACCGGTCCGTAATGAGTGTTTTGTGCAAATGCTGGCAGCAGCACAAATGCAGCCATGCCCAGCGGCAGTAAATACCTGTACATCGAATTCTCCTGTGGATGGGAAAAGAATTCGACGGGACGTCAGCGTGTATGAAGTGTGAGGATAGTCCCGTCGAGTCAGGCGACGGGATGCCGATCAGGCCGTCTGGGCCCATCCGGTATATGTGAAGAGTAAAGCGGAGGATGTAGCTCGACATGAACCATTGCAACCGGCAGTACTGCGGGCGGCAATTGCGACAGGAACAAGCCCTGGCTGTCAGGATGGTGGAAATCCTTGTGGACTTTCAGCGATTGCGGATTATCGCCCGGCAATTCGCAATCATCCAGATGCTTGTGATGGCCGAAATGCGCCTCTGCTGCGGTGGTCTTTTCGTGCTGGCAATAGGCAGCTGCCGCAGCCCAGGTGAACTGGAGCGGCAGAGCTAACAGCATCAGAATGATCAGCAGTTTTTTCACGGACTGAATCATAACATCGTTTTATTTCACCAAAAATACAATGTCTTAAACAACCAACGCTTAAACCGCACGCAGCAAGCGCAAGCCATTAAACACCACTAATAAGCTGGCACCCATATCGGCAAATACAGCCATCCATAAAGTCGCCTCACCGCCCAATGCCAGGGCCAGGAATACTGCCTTGATACCCAGTGCCAGACTAATGTTTTGCATCAGCACGCGATGTGTCTTTTTGCTCAGGGAAATGAAATCTGCCAACTTGCCCAGATTGTCATCCATTAGTGCCACATCCGCAGTTTCCAGCGCGGTATCGGTACCCGCTGCACCCATCGCAAAGCCGATGTCAGCCCTGGCTAAGGCTGGCGCATCATTGATGCCGTCACCCACCATACCGACATGCGTATAACGGTCACGCAAATCATTGATCGCTGCCAGCTTGTCGTCCGGTAACTGATTGCCACGCACGTCGCTGATGCCGACCTTGCTACCTATCGCTTCCGCTGTATGCGGATTGTCGCCGGTCAGCATCACGACCTGCACACCCATCTGCTGCAATTTAGCGACCGCTGCCTGACTGCTGTCACGTATGGTGTCGGCTGCCGCCAGGATCAGTAATGGCGATGCAGCGGAACCTAGCACCACTGCCGTTTTACCGGTTTGTTCGTATGCATCAAGTGCTGCTTCCAGCTCAGGACCACAAATACCAAGCTCATGGATCAGTCTGTGGTTACCGAGATAGTAGGCTTCGCCGTCGATGATGCCGCGTACACCGCGCCCGGTCAGGGCTTCAAAGTCGCTGACCTCCAGCAAGGCGTCGGCACTTTTTTGTTCCTGCCAATGCGCAACCACGGCAGATGAGACTGGATGATCGGACCGTTGCGCGAGACTGGCAGCCAGGCACAACATCGTATGTAGGTCGCCGTCCCTGATCTGCCGGGTATCAGTGACGACAGGTTTGCCGACTGTAACGGTGCCGGTTTTATCGAGCGCCACTGCTTTCAGCTTGCGCCCCAGTTCCAGATAGACGCCCCCCTTGATCAGGATGCCATGGCGCGCAGCGGCAGCCAGTCCACTCACTACCGTGACCGGGGTCGAGATCACCAATGCACATGGACAGGCGATCACCAGCAATACCAGCGCCTTATAGAGCCAGGGCTGAAATGGTTGTGCCAGCAATAAAGGCGGCAGCACTGCCACCAAGATCGCCAACACCACGACGATCGGTATGTAGTAGCGCGCAAACTGATCGACAAATCGTTGCGTAGGTGCGCGTTCACCCTGCACTTGCTGCACGCTCTTGATGATGCGTGCCAGTGTCGAGTTCGATTGCAAGGCGGTCACACGATAGTCGAAAGTGCCACGTTCATTGATGGTACCGGCAAATACCGTATCGCCGCTTTGTTTGGCGACCGGCATGCTTTCGCCGGTAATCGGCGCCTGGTTCACCGTGCTCTGGCCATCCACGATGATGCCGTCCAGCGGCACGCGCTCACCCGGCTTGACGCGCACCACCGCATCCAGCTGTACCTGGACTGCGCTGACCGTCAGCCATTCATTGTCTTCGTTGCGTACGGTCGCCATTTCCGGCGCCATCGCCATCAGGCCCTTGATCGCATTACGTGCGCGATCCAGCGACAAGGCTTCTATCATTTCTGCTGCGGCGAACAGGAAGATAACGACTGCAGCTTCTGGCCACTGCCCGATCAGCACCGCACCGATCACCGCCAGCGACATCAGGAAGTTCATATTCAGCGAGAAGTGACGCAAGGCGATCCAGCCTTTTTTCAGCGTATCCAGGCCACCCGTCAGGATCGCGACCAAGGCCAGCGCAATGACGACCCACGAAGTTTCATTGCCGCTGGTCCATGCGACGACTTCAGAGCCGATCGCGGTCATGCCGGAGATAGCCATCAGCGTCCATTTCAACGGAGAAATACGGTAATCGCCAGATAGCTCGCCGTGATCGGCCAGGCCTTCACGCGCCAGATTTTGCGTATCGGATTTGATGACCGGATCGAGGTCCAGTTTTTTCAGTGCAGCAACTATCTCTGCAACTGACGGCAGGTTGTGATGCACGGTCAGTTCACGCTGCATGAGGTTGAATTCCATCGCAACGATGCCTGCCATCTTGTTAAAGCGATCACGGATCAGCTTTTCCTCGGTCGGGCAATCCATCTTTTGAATCAACAAGACTGCTTGCGCGGCGCCGCTCGCGGCCAACGCTGCTTGTAGCGTCGCCTGGGGCGCGGCATGCGCATGCTGATTGCCGCCGTGTTGATGGTCATGGTCACAACAGTGCATAAATTTCTCCTTGCAAAGCGCTGGATGCGTCACTATTGTATGCATTAGAAACCCTGTAGTGACTATAGGGTCAAGCACTAATTTATGGCGCAGGAATTAAGCTGCAGGAGGACTACAAATGACGCGGCAAGCATTGAAAATCGGTGAACTGGCCTTGCAAACCGGTTCTTCGGTAGAAACCATACG
>JBEBUE010000076.1:0-9314 GCA_040393485.1 Herminiimonas sp. | reverse complement strand
GAAAGACGGCCAGGTTTCGGTCAAGTAATGCGCATTAAAAACGCCATTGAATAAAACCTAGCGTCCGGGCTTGCGATATCGGCCCGCTTATTTTCCACCTATACGCGGGGAGTGCGTAACAGCTTGCTGAGCGCACTGCCTGCCGAAGGATACCTATGGACCAATTATTACAGCATACGTTAAATGCGCTCGTGCTGGGCTCGACGTACGCCTTGCTCGGGATCGGCCTGACCCTGATCTTCGGCATCATGCGGGTGGTGAACTTTGCCCATGGCGAACTTTACGCGCTCGGTGCTTATGTCGCGTATGGCGTGGTTGCCATGTTCGGCATGAATTTTTTCGCTTCCTTGCTGGTTGCCGCCGTGGTCGGCTTCCTGTTCGGCACGGCGATTGAATACTTCCTGTTGCGTCGTCGTGACCTGAAGGCCATCGATGAAGTCATGCTGATCATGATAGGCGTGATGATCATCATGCAGAACGCGGAATTGTTGATGTGGGGCGGTGTTGCCAAGTCGGTGCCGTCGCCATTCAGCCAGGAGCCGATAGTCTGGGGCGCGATCTCGGTATCGCCTATCCGTCTGTTTGTACTGGTGACAGCTGTTGCGCTGCTGGTGATCTTCTACCTGCTGATCGAACGTTCGCGCCTGGGCCTGGCGATGCGTGCCACTTTCCAGGATAAGGATGCCGCGAAAATCGTCGGCGTGAATGTATCGCACATCTACACGCTGACTTTTGCACTCGGTTCCTGCCTGGCTTCGGTAGCGGGTGCCTTGCTTGCGCCGGTATTCGTGGTGACGCCGACCATGGGCGATCTTGCGAGCCTGAAGGCGTTTGCGATTGTGATTCTGGGCGGGCTGGGCAACTTGCCGGGTGCTGCGCTGGGTGGTTTCATCCTCGCCATCGTTGAAGAGTTTGGTGCCGGATATATCTCTACCGCGTATCGCGATGCACTGGGCTTCCTCGTCATTCTTGCGGTCATGATTTTCCGTCCACAAGGCTTGTTCACCGTCCGGGAAAGGGTGGGTTAATCATGAAAAAGAAAATGACTTTTTTCATTTCAGTAGTGGCGCTGGCCTTGCTGCCACTGGTGTGGCCGGATCCGTACATATTGTCCGTCGTGGCTTCGGTCGGTATTTTCATCATTGCCGCGATCAGCCTGAATCTGTTGCTCGGTTATACCGGCCAATTGAGTCTGGGCCATGTGGCTTTCTTCGGCCTGGGTGCGTACACCACCTCCTTGTTGTCACTGGGCTTTGACGTCACGCTGTGGGGCATGACTGAACCGCTGGTCGTGACGCCCAAGCCGGTATGGTTGGCCTTCGCTTGCGGTATCGCGTTCGCAGCGATAGCAGGCTGGTTGCTCGGCAAGCTGGCATTCCGCGTACGCGGTGCGTACTTTGTGATTGTCACCATCAGCTTTGCGCAAGTGATGCGCATGGTGGCACTCAACTGGGTGGACCTGACCGAAGGGCCGATGGCCTTGAACAATATCCCGGCGTTGACGATGTGGGTGCCGGGTGAAGGCGTGATAGACCTCGCGACCAAACTCTCGACGTATTGGCTGGTATTGGCGGTGGCCGTGCTGTCCTACTTGCTGGTAGCGGCGCTGGTGCATAGCCGTATCGGTCGCGCCATGATTGCCTTGCGTGAAAACGAAGTGCTGGCGCGCTCGGTCGGCATCCGCGTTACGCACTATCTCGGCATCGCCACGGTTTTTGCCGCAGGTATTGCCGGCGCGGCAGGCGGACTGTATGCCCATACGGTACGCATTATCGATCCGGATGTGTTCATGTTTATGTTCACCATCATGATGGTCATTATGGTCATCGTTGGTGGCAAGGGGACACTTGCAGGACCGGTGGTTGGTGGCTTGTTGTTTGGTTTGCTGCCTGAAGTGCTGCGTGGCGTCGTGTCGCCAGAAATCCAGTGGATGATCTATGGCGTACTGATGATCGCGGTACTGGTCTTCATGCCTAAAGGTGTGGTGCCGTCAGCCGGTAACCTGCTGCGTCGCTACTCTTCCAAATCCTTGCAAGAACAAACACCTGTGGTACGGAGGAAAGCAGCATGAATTCTACTCAGACCCAGAACAATCAGATACCTGCACTCGAACTGGAAGGCGTCACCATGCGCATCGCCGGGTTGACGGCAGTCGACAATGCCAGCTTCGCTGTTCCGGCTGGCAAGATCGTCAGCCTGATCGGGCCGAATGGCGCGGGCAAGACCACAACCTACAACGTGATCTCCGGTTACATGAAGCCGACTTCGGGGCGCGTTAAATTATTTGGCCATGACATCACCGGCATGGCCCCTGAGCAAATCTCCGCGCTTGGGCTGGTGCGCAGTTTTCAGCGTACCAGCATTTTTTCCGCATGCACCGTGGCGGAAAACATACTGACAGCGCTGCATCTGAAGGGCCAGTGTGGCGTGCTGCAATCCTTGTTGCGCACGCATAAATTCCGCCAGGAAGAAGCCGACCTGCGTACGCAGGCGAATGACCTGATTGCTTTCCTCGGTTTAAGTGCTAGGGCCAATACGCTGGCCGCTAATTTGTCTTATGGTGAACAACGCTTGCTGGGTGTTGGCCTGGCATTGGCCGCCAAGCCGAAAGTACTGTTGCTGGATGAACCGGCTGCGGGCCTGAATCCGTCTGAAACCGAAGCCTTCAAGGAAATGGTCAGGCGCATCGGGCAGAGCGGTGTCACCGTGCTGCTGGTCGAGCATGACATGCATATGGTGATGTCGATCTCGGATCATATCGTGGTGTTGAACTACGGCCGTCTGATTGCTACCGGCTCGCCATCTGAAATCCAGAATGACCCTGAAGTCATTCGCGCCTATCTGGGATCGGGGATAGAACATGCTGAAAATTGATGAAATAACCGTGCGCTATGGCGCTACTACCGGTATTAACAAGATCTCACTGGAGGTCAACGAAGGCGAGATCGTGACCCTGATCGGTGCCAACGGCGCGGGTAAATCAACCACGCTGCGTGCCATCAACGGACTCGAGCCGCTGGCACATGGCAGCATCCGCATGGACGGACACTTGGTATCCGGTGCTTCACCGGCCGAGGTGATCGACCATGGTATTTCGCATTGTCCGGAAGGCCGACGCGTCTTCCCGCAACTGACGGTGCGGGAAAACATGGAGATGGGTGCGTATCGGCGCAAGGACAAGCCGCAAGTGCGTGACGATATGGAGCGCATGTTCGACAAGTTCCCGCGTTTGCGCGAACGGGTACAACAGGTGGCCGGAACCTTGTCTGGCGGTGAGCAGCAAATGCTGGCAATTGCCCGTGCGCTGATGTCTCGTCCACGGCTTGTCATGTTTGATGAGCCATCGCTCGGACTGGCACCGAATATTGTCGAGCAGATATTTGGCCTGATTCGCGAGATCAATGAAGAAGGCACGACGGTCCTCATCGTCGAACAGAACGCCTATGCTGCGCTGGCCATGTGTGATCGTGCTTACCTGCTGGAAAACGGGCATATCGTGACACAGGGAACATCGGCAGAAATGCGCTCCAATCCGGAAATTCGTCGCGCCTATCTGGGCGGCTAAGGAGCAGTGATGGAAAACCTGGACCTGATCGTCTTGCGTACTTTGCGTGACTGGCGTTTGCAAGGAAAGAACGCGGTGCTGGTAACGGTAACGCGTACCTGGGGCGCTTCACCGCGTCCGGTCGGTTCACTCATGGCCCTGTGTGAGACCGGCAGTGTGGTCGGATCGGTCTCCGGTGGTTGTATCGAGGAAGACCTGATCAGGCGCTTTGCCAGCCAGGACGCCTTCGTCACGGAAACAGGACAGGCGCGCCGCCCGCAATGGGATTGCTATGGCTTGTCCGCCGATGAAGCACATCGCTTTGGATTGCCTTGCGGCGGTACGCTGGAATTACTGCTGGAGTTCAATCCGGATGCGCTGCTGCTGGAACAACTGGTGGGGCAGCTGGAGGCAGGTGACCTGGTGCAGCGTACGGTAGACCTTGCCAGCGGCGCGGTAGTGCTGGCTCCGGCAGACCGGCCATCGGCGTTGGCCGTCACCAAGTTTGCGATCAAGGCAGTGTTCGGACCGGGTTACCGCATGTTGCTGATAGGTGCCGGACAACTGACCGAGTACCTGGCAACGATGGCGACTTTCAGCGGCTTCGCTGTAACTGTCTGCGATCCACGCGATGAATACCGACGCAGCTGGTCGGTACCCAACGTGAAATTCATCGAAGGAATGCCGGACGATGCGGTCAGCATGATGCAGCTGGATCAACGCAGTTGCGTGATTGCGCTCACGCATGATCCCAAGCTGGATGACCTGGCGCTGATAGAAGCGCTGGCAAGTCCAGCTTTCTATGTCGGTGCGATTGGCAGTCGCCGTAACAATAGCGCACGCCGGACCCGGCTCGCTGAACACTTCGATTTGAGTGATAGCAGCCTGGCGAGGTTGCATGGCCCGGCCGGTATTTATATAGGCAGCAAGACGCCGTCAGAAATTGCAATCAGCATCATGGCTGAAGTCGTCGCTGCCAAGAATGGCGTGCAACGTCCGGACATGGATGTGGCGCTGAATAAGCAAAAGGATGATAAGCAAAAGGATGACTTTCGCCTGAACAGCGATGCTGCTTTGCAGTTTTCCTGAGATCTCAAGGCAGCGCTAATGATGTCGCGGGAAGGGCTCAGATTTTGAGTCTTTCGGAGATTTTGACGAGGTCGGCAAGCGATGCTGCTTCCATTTTCCGCATGGCTGCGCCACGCCGTACTTTGACCGTGACTTCGCTGAGGTTGAGCGTGGCTGCAATTTGTTTATTCAGCAAACCTTGCACCACCAGTTGTACCACTTGCTGCTCACCCGCCGTCAATGAACTCCAGCGCTTTTGCAATTGTGCGTTAACTGCCTGCTCCGCACGCGTGACGCGATTGATTTCTATGCCGTTCTGGATCGCATCCAGCAAATCCTGATCACGGAACGGTTTGGTCAGGAATTCGATGGCGCCGTTTTTCATCGCTTGCACTCCCATTGCGATATCGCCGTGCCCGGTAATGAAGATGGTTGGCAGTTGGATGCCGAGGTCTGACATCTGGCGATGGAAATCCATGCCGCTTTGTCCCGGCATGCGGATATCCAGTACCAGGCAGCCCGGTGCATCCGCCAATTTGTGGGCGAGGAATTCCTTGGTCGAGCCGAAAGATGCGGAACGCAATCCTACCGATGCCAGCAAATCCTCCAATGCGGCGCGCACCGAACTATCGTCATCGACGATGTAGACGATGGCTTGCGCTGGCTTCGTCCCTTCTGCATTTGCGTTCAATTTGCTGACTCCTCTGCGTGTGCCACTGGCAGGCTGAACTGGAAAATAGCGCCGCCATCAGGATGCTGTTCGGCCCATATGCGGCCGCCATTGGCTTCGATGATGGTGCGACTGATCGCCAGGCCGAGCCCGATGCCTGTGTCTTTGGTGGTCCAGAACGGATCAAATATGTGCGCGATGTTACCCGCGCTAATGCCGCTGCCGCTATCGATGATAGTGAACTGTACCGTCTGCGCTGTGTTGGATACAGACCGTATCTTTATCTCTTTCTTTTTGCCTTGGTTAGCGGCCATCGCTTCGCTTGCATTGAGCACCATATTGACGATGACCTGCTGGACCTGAACCCGGTCCGCCATGACCCACGGCAAGGTTTCATCCAGGTCCAGGCTGATAGTAATGTCTTGCGCTTCTACATCGCGGCGGGAAATAGCGATCACTTCGAGTGCTGCCTGGTTCAGGTCAAAGCGGCTTTTGTGTGGCTGCTCGCCCTTGGTCAGGCCACGCACCCGGGCGATGATCGCGCTGGCCCGGTGCGCATCGTCCAGTATCCGGTCGACTGCCTGTCTGGCTTTATCGAGATTGGGTGGCTGCTGGTCTAGCCAGCGTTGGCAGGCACTGCCGCTGGTTGCGATGGCGGCGAGTGGCTGGTTGACTTCATGGGCGATAGAGGTGCTTAGTTCGCCGAGACTAGTGACGCGTGCGATGCGCAGTAGCTGCGCTTGGGCCTGTTGCGCCGCGGCTTGCGCTGCATTCATTTTGAGTGCGAGGTAAGTGGTAATGACGATCGCGACGATGCTGATGCCGGAGTTGATCAGGCCGACCTGGTAGGAACCGAATTTGGTCAGGCCGAAGCTGAGTATGGTCAGGAAGATACACAGACCGGCGAGGACCACCAGTGCCCGTGCCGAGATCAGGCGTACCGCTACCAGTATGACTGCGGTGTAGAACCCGGCAGCGGCGACCGCATAATCGGTCACCGTATCTGCCAGGAAGATGACGGCCATCACGGCGAGCAGGCCTGCCATGCTCAGGAGGCGATGGGAACGCAAAGGTCTGCCGATGTCGTGTTTCATGTTTGGTAGCTCGAGAGGGTGGTCAGCAAGTTATGCCTGCTCCGACAATAATATAACTGCATCTGTTCCCTGATAAGGCAGGGACGGGTAGCTGGCGTATCTTACTCTGCCTTTACTCTTCCTTTACTCCGCCTTTACTCTTCCGAACTGGCGTTCCAGAAAGCCTGTTGTACGCCGTGCTCCTGCAGCAGGACGGTCATGACGGCATCGAGTTCATCCGCCTCAATTGCCGTGGCATACAAGGTAGCCTCGATTTCCACATCATTGTTGCCGAAAGGATGTTGATCGACTGCGCGTACCGGATAGTTGGATTCTTCCAGCAGCGCCACCATTTTTTCATGTACCTCAGCCTGCCATTCCCGTTCGCAGACGACATAGACGGTATAGGTCGCTTCGCTGAACTCTTCCTTCAGCGGGCGACGGTTGATGCGGTTGACGACCGGGCGCAGCAAGGTATTTGACGCCAGCACAAATAGTGCGGCAAGCAATGCTTCCGGAAACATTTTTGCCCCCGCGCAGCAACCTACCGCAGCCGAACCCCACAATGTGGCGGCGGTGTTCAGGCCAAAGACGTTGGAGCCTTCTTTCATGATGGCACCGGCACCGAGGAAGCCTATGCCGGATACGACATAGGCGATGACTTGCAGCGGCCCGGGCGAACCGCCGTGTACATCATGGAAGCGTACTGCAAGGTCAACGAAGATGGCGGCACCGACCGCCACCAGCGTGTTAGTACGCAAGCCCGCGGTACGCTGCCGTATCTGCCGTTCCAGGCCGATGACGGCACCGAGTACAAAGGCGACGCTCAGGCTGGCGAGCGAGCCTAGCCAGACCGAGAATTCAAAAGTTGGCCACATCATGATATTGCTCCGTTTGATTTTTGCGGAAATGAATGTTCAGTTTTCTTCTTTACTGCGGGCAGGTAGCACGGCATCGATGTGCTCGTCGCGGATGTTGACGTAGAGTTTGTCGCCTGCTTGTACCTGTGCATGTGGCGGTAGCTTGACGATGTGTGTGCGCTTGCCTTTCAGGACGCGATAAGTGACCAGCGCAAATTTGTTATCGACAGAGGTGCGAATCGCCTCAGCATAATCGTCCGGAATTGTGCAGGCGAATAACGCGCGCTTTCCTGCTACGCGTTCCACGATCGCCACACGCCATCCATCTGCGTAGTCGTATCTTCCTTCGTAGCGCTGCGCGCAGGCGGTCAATAGCGACAAAAAGACGGCCAGAACCATAGCCTGCGCGATCAGTCTGTGCTGTTTCATAAGCATGATGGTGTCCGCTTATAGTGACGGTTGCTCGCCGATGGCAAGTTGCAGTTGCACGGTGGCAGTCGCCATGTCTGCTTCAGATTGCAGATATGCGAGATACGCCTCATCGGCCGAACGCTGCGCTGCCAGTAACTCCAGCAGTGATGCGGCGCCATTGCGATAGGACAGGCGTATCCCTTCCAGCATGCGATTGGCATTACGCAGCACATCTTTGCGGTAGTGATCCACGTTTTCACGCGCTGCCATAAAGCGCTGATGCGCAGTACGTACATCCGATTCCGCCTTGAGTTCGGCCTGGTTCAGTCCGAGCATGGCCTGGGTGACACCCGACTCGGCTTGCAGGATATCGCCCCGATTCAGTCGTGACAGCGGGATCGGTATGCTGATCGACAAGGCCAGCACGTTGGAGCGCGAAGTCGCATCAATCGCAGTGCCACCCTGGTCGAAGCCACCCGGATAGCCGCGGGTGGAAGTGACGCCCAGCGATATGGTTGGGTCCACTGAGCGATTGGCGCGCGTGAGCGATGCATTGTCACGCGCATGTGTCAGTGTGGCGCGAGCGATCAGCACATCATTCCGTGCCTGCAATGCTTCGGGTATCAATGCTTCGATGTTGTCGCCGCGTTCGAATGGCGTAAAGCCGCATTCCAGTTCAACCTTGCCGAAGACATTTTCCAGGCGACGTCCCAGCGTAAGAGACAAGGCCAGGCGTGCCGATGCGGCTTCTGCCCGCGATTGCGTGACATCGGCCTGGAACTGGTCGCGTTCCACCCGTGATTGCAGTAATTCGATACCGCCGACATCCCCGGCTTTACGCCGTACCTCGTTGACACGTACGATTTCAGACAAGGCCTTGAGTGTGCTTTCTTTGCGCGCGAGGACATCGCGGGTGCGACAAGCCTCGGTGAACGCAATCGCCGATGCGCTATACAGCTCCTGCCTGAAACCGGCGACTGTGGCTTCGGTCAGTGCGACATTGCTGAGCGCCGATTTGATACGGGCATCGCGTTTGCCGCCGGTTTCTATCGTCATGCTGAGTGACGGACCACGGCTGACCGGGCGCGGATGGATGGCGCTCACGGTTTCACGCGAAGCGCTATAGGTGAACTCAGGGTCCGGGCGAATACCGGCGATGCCGACGCCTGCCTCAGCCGCTACGATAGTTTCGCGTTGTGCTGCCAATTCGAGGCTGTGTGCCTCGACCGCAGTTAAATAGTCTTTGAAATTCAATGTGCTTGCTTGCGCATTCTGGGCATGGAGCGACTGTGTTAGCAGTCCACCCCACACCAGTACCAGCACATGGCTGATAGCGATTTTCTTCAGTTTCATGTTCAGCTCCGTTCAGGTAGCGCTGTTAGCTCGAAGAGCCGACTTCGTCGGGGGCATCAGCTGCTGCCAGCGCTACCTTTTGCGCCGTTTTATTCGCATGCAGCAGCGCGCTAGCTTCGACGCGGGCTTCTATCAATTGGTAGAGGGCGGGCAGCATGAGCAGCGTCAGTGCGGTAGCGCTGATCAGTCCAAACACCACCACGGTGGCAAGCGGACGCTGTACATCGCTACCGAGACCGGTGGCGAGCATGGCCGGTGTCAGGCCGAAGGCTGCAACTGTCGCCGTCATGAGTACCGGACGCATGCGACTGGTCGCGCCTTCCAGTACCGCCTGG
>JBEBUE010000075.1:0-9397 GCA_040393485.1 Herminiimonas sp. | reverse complement strand
TGCAAAGTTTACGGACGTAAAAAAAGCGCAGAATCTTCTGCGCTTTTTTTATTGGAGACGGAGCTGCGTCGTTACGCTATTAAGCCGAGAACGAAGAACCGCAACCACAAGTCGTCGTTGCATTCGGGTTTTTGATCACGAACTGCGCACCTTCCAGGTCATCCTTGTAATCAATCTCTGCGCCGACCAGATACTGGTAGCTCATCGAGTCGATCAATAATTGCACGCCATTCTTGGTCATGGTGGTATCGTCTTCATTGACGATTTCGTCAAATGTGAAGCCGTACTGGAAGCCGGAGCAACCGCCGCCTTGCACAAATACGCGCAATTTCAGATCTGGATTACCTTCTTCTTCGATCAACTCTGCAACTTTCAGCGCAGCGCTGTCGCTGAAAACGATAGGGGATGGCATTTCGGCAACTGCATTCATTTCAGGCTCCTGCTGGAAAACGGTAGTTCATTATAGACCTAAGCCGCGTTTTACGTATTGTTCGCGGCAAGTATAGGTACAGCCAACTTCAAAATCGGTTCATCAACCTCGTGGGTCAGCTTACCGGAAACAACGGCGCCACCGTGCATTTCCAGTGCTTTGTAGTTTACGTCACCAGTTATGCGGGCTTTCGGCTGCATTTCAAGCAATTCCGACGAAAATACCGGCCCGATAATTTCTCCGTTGACAAGTAAATGTGCTACCCGCACTTCACCTTCCACCCGCGCATGCTCGGAGATGACCAGCATGCTGATTTCATCCTCCTGGGCAATCACATCGCCTTTGACGCAACCATCAATACGCAAACCGCCCTTGAAATGGACGTTGCCGGTAATAATCGTGGAAGCGCCAATCAGGCTATCTATCGTACTTTTTGCTTTACGGCTAAACATAATGACGCTCCTTTACAAATTTGAAGACTGTTGCGCGCGCAAAGTACCTTTTTCAAGAACCTTGATCTGGACTGATTTAGGTACTGCACCTGCTGGTATCGTGAGGACGCCTTCTATACGCTGATAATGCCTGAATGAAAGCTTGAATTTATCCGCCTCATCGGGCTTCGGGAAGATCATCATAGCACTTTTGCCGTCCTGCATTACAGTCACAATCAGCTGGTAATTCCCGACAAAATCATGTCCAACCTTGCCACCTTGCATTAATAACAAACGATAGCGCAATTGTGTGGGCTCGACCATTTCCGCCTTCAGGCGTCGTATCGTAATCCCCTGTGCACCGGTATCGGTAGGCAACAGGCTTTCAAAAAAAGCCAGATCTTCTTTCAGCTTGGTATTTTCTGCTTCCAGCGTTTTAAGCTGACGCGATAATTGAGCCTGTAATGAACGCTCGATATTGAGCTGGCTCTCCGCCGCATTCACCGTCGTTTCAAATTTATCCCGCTCGGCACTGATTTGCTTCAGTTGCTCCTGCGCCTCGGCGAGCTGTGCCGTCGTCGCGCCTGGCTTGAAGCCGGTAAAACTACGGCCCAGATCATAGGCCCACATCGCCATCGCACCGCCCAGGCCCACCACGATCGCAATAAATACCGCACGCAAGGGCCAAGGCAGGTGATTCTTGATGGTCATGCGCGGCGCTGAAATCGACCAGCGGCGCAACCACAGCTTGCGCTGCAGTGATTTGAATACCGGTTTGGGTTTACTCATGAATCAGATACACATCATTACGGCAGGACCGGGATGTGCATCAAACCGGCCGTCTCATCCAGGCCGAACATCAGGTTCATACATTGCACAGCCTGGCCCGATGCGCCTTTGACCAGATTGTCCTGTACCACCAGTACAACCACGGTGTCGCCGTTGTCAGGACGATGCAGCGCAATCCGCAGCATATTCGACGCGCGGGTTGAGCGGGTTTCAGGATGCGAGCCAAACGGCATGACATCAATGAAAGGTTCATTGCCATACGCTTTTTCAAACAAGGCTTGCAACGCCTCATTGTCGATGTCCTTGGTCAGGCGTGCGTATAAGGTGGAATGCATGCCACGTATCATCGGCACCAGGTGCGGTGTGAACAGCAGGCCGACCTTATCCTTGGTCAGCAAACGCAAACGTTCCAGGGTTTCTGGCGAATGACGGTGGCCAGACACACCGTAGGCTTTGAAGTTGTCGCCAGCTTCAGAGAACAAGGTCGCGACTTCCGCTTTGCGGCCGGCACCGGACACGCCCGATTTGCAGTCAGCGATCAGGTGCGAGGCATCAATCACGCCAGCTTGCAGTAAAGGAGCAAGGCCGAGTTGCATGGTGGTTGGATAACAACCTGGATTACCGACAATGCGCGCCTTGCGTATGGTGTCGCGATTCAATTCAACCAGCCCATACGCGGCTTCTTTCAGCAGCTCGGGGCAGGTGTGCGGAATCTTGTACCACTTCTCAAAGGAAGCGATGTCTTGCAGGCGAAAATCCGCTGCGAGGTCGATCACCTTGACGCCAGCTGCCAGCAATTCTGGCGCCTGCGCCATGGCGACACCGTGTGGCGTCGCGAAGAAGACCACATCACATTCAGTCAGCTTGGCTTTTTCCGGCGCCGAAAACGCCAGATCCACTCGTCCACGCAAGGATGGGAACATGTCTGCGACCGGCAAACCATCTTCCTTGCGCGATGTAATCGCGGTGAGTTTGACCTCCGGGTGTGTTGCCAACAAGCGCAATAATTCCACACCTGTATATCCGGTGCCGCCGACGATGCCAACCTTGATCATGTTTCTTCCTAGCAAAATTTACTTCGTTTTATTTTAACAGGCGATGGGCTGCATACGCTCGCTCCCGCCTCGATTCCAGTTGCAAACAGAGATAAAAAAAGCCGCCAGGCGTAAACCAGGCGGCTTTTCGATGCTCTGAAAACGCAGATTAACGCTTGGAGAACTGTTTGGCGCGACGTGCTTTGCGCAGGCCGACCTTTTTACGTTCAACTTCACGTGCATCACGAGTAACGAAGCCTGCTTTGGACAGTTCCGATTTCAATGTTGCATCGTAGTCGATCAGGGCACGGGTGATACCGTGACGCACAGCGCCCGCTTGGCCGGACTCACCGCCACCGTTAACATTGACCATGATGTCGAATGTTTCAACATTGTTGGTCAGTTCCAGAGGCTGGCGAATCACCATCAGGCCGGTTTCGCGCGAGAAGTATTCGCTCGCTGGCTTGCCGTTGACGACGATTTGGCCGGAGCCGGATTTGATGAAGACGCGAGCCACTGCACTCTTGCGACGGCCGGTTCCGTAATTGTAGTTACCGATCATGTCTATTCCTTAGAGTTCAAGTGCTTTAGGTTGCTGCGCAGCGTGCGGATGAGTTGCCTCAGCGTACACTTTGAGCTTCTTGATCATCGCGTAGCCGAGTGGGCCTTTAGGCAACATGCCTTTGACCGCTTTCTCAAGCGCGCGACCCGGAAAACGCTGTTGCATTTTCAGGAAGTTGGTTTCATAGATACCGCCTGGGTAACCTGAGTGGCGATAGTATGTTTTTTCTGTTGCTTTGGTACCGGTCACGCGCAGTTTGCCTGCGTTGATCACGACGATGAAATCGCCGGTGTCGACGTGAGGAGTAAATTCCGGTTTGTGTTTGCCGCGCAGTCGGAGTGCCACTTCGCTGGCAACACGTCCGAGGACTTTGTCCGTCGCGTCAATCACGAACCAATCGCGCTGGACTTCGTGTCCTTTAGCGGAGAAGGTTTTCATGATGACTTCCTAAATATAATTAAATCGCTCAAATGGTGGTTACGCGGCTACGACTCCCGCGTACTCGGCCTTGTTATCTCTTCCTGAGCAAACGAAAGAACCGCAGATTATAGACTTTTCAAGGACTTAGCGTCAAATTTAAGCCGCTATTTTGGCGATATTTGCAGCCAAAACGTTGCGATCCGTGTGAATTGATGTCGAAAAACCATGGAATTTGTGTGTATGCGGCAATTTTTGCGTGCGCATGTGCCGCATCAATTTCGCCGTCACCAGTTACAATGACGCAAAATTAACCTGCAACTTTACGAGAACACCATGGAATGCACAGTACGCTGGACCGGCTTGTCCGGCATGACCTTTTTAGCTGAAACCGGCTCCGGCCATGTAGTCGCAATGGATGGCGCACCCGAAGGTGGCGGCCGCAACCTGGCACCGCGCCCGATGGAAGTGGTGCTGCTCGGCACCGGCGGCTGCACCGCTTACGACGTCGTTGTCATCCTGCGCAAAAGCGGCCAGGACGTACGCGGTTGCGAAGTATCGCTCAAATCAGAGCGCGCCGAGACCGATCCGAAAGTCTTTACCAAAGTCCACTTCCACTTCACCGTCAGCGGCCGCAATCTGAAATCCAATGTGGTCGAACGCGCAATCAAGCTGTCGCATGATAAATACTGCTCGGCTTCCATCATGATGGAAAAGACGGCTGAAATTACCCACTCGTTTGAGATAGTCGACGACGCGGCACCGATTGCAGCTTAAGCAGCTTCGCAGCACCTGAATAAAAAAGGATAGCTCGGTTTAACCGTGGCTATCCTTTTTCTGTTTGCGGCACGACGAAACGACAGCAATTTTTCGAAGCACTATAAATAATAGGCAGTCGTCGTCATGACTTTCGCCATTGCCTGCATCCCCATTTGCGCAAAAGGCGGCACCGTTTGTGCACCCAGGGCCTGCGCCGCTGATCCATGTTCAGCTTCATCCGTACTCATTTGCTGCACGATCGCCAATGATTTGGCGTCTTGCGGCGGCAAGCTGCTCAAGTGCTGATTCAAATGCGCCTCGACCTGACGCTCGGTCTCCACCACAAAGCCCAGACTGCGCGCGTCACCCAGCGTCGCAGCAACGGTACCCAGCGCAAAAGCGCCCGCATACCAAAGCGGATTCAACAAGCTGGGGCGTGAGCCCAGCTCGCGCAAACGCTCAGCCGTCCAGGCCAGATGGTCCTCCTCCTCGCGCCCCGCGACCAAAAGTTGCTCCTTGATGGCCGGGCTACGCGCAAACTGCGCCTGCGCCTGATATAAAGCTTGTGCACACACCTCACCTACATGATTCACCCGCATCAGCCCGGCGCTATGCCGACGCTGCGCGCTATCCAACTCACCATCGGCGACTTTGGCGGCGGGATTCACGCGTCCGGCGACAGAAACACCGGCCATTACGCGTAAAGCGCTATCAAAATGCTGAATCAAACGATCTGGAAACTGCATATATCTTTAACCTATTCAAAACAAATGTTGCTTGAGGACGACACACAATTACAGATGAAATGTGTCTTTTGCAAAAAGTTAACGCACGTCAAAAAGACTTGCCTGCTAATTAGCTTAGCCTTGCCCGGCAGCACTAAATAAGATGCTGCCGCCCTTCAGCTTCAGGCACAAGCTGCCGAAGACTTTGTTGGCGTACTCCACAAACCAACATAGACAACTTAGATGAACACCTTGCATTTTGCGTTTGCCCTGAGCACAGCTTTGGTCACCACGGCTTACGCCCAACCTGCCATGACTATATATGGCACGTTCAAGGAGGCGAATGATGAAACCAATAATGAGCAAATTGCAAAAAAACCGTTTGCCGGCACCAATTATCAATCGACCATCAATATATACGGCACGATAGATGCGGGCATACGCAATGTTACCAATACAAGCAAAAATGGGGGCGACACATTGAAGATGGGCTCCAATGGTGAGTATTACAACAATCGCTTCGGCATCAAGGGCACTGAAGACCTGGGCGGTGGCCTGAACGCCCACTTCCATCTGGAAACCGGCTTCAATACCGGCACCGGCGCGCTGGACAACAACGCAGGGCGCATGTTTAACCGTATTTCATCGGTAGGCGTGGCGGGTTCTTTCGGCTCCATTGACATAGGCCGCATGCCGTCGGTGTCCTGTAAAACCATTTTCCCCTACGACCCGTTTCAATACCGCTACGTACAAATCATCCCTTTGGCCGGCGCCGCGGCCGGCAATGCGGACGGCAACCTGCCCGGCTTCCCTTACGGCACCATAGGCGGCACCCGCTTCAGCAACGATGTGCAATATATAGGCAAGTTTGGCGAATTGACAGTTCTTGCCGAATACTCCACGGGCGAAGTCGCAGGCTCCAACAGCAACGGTAGCGCGAAAGCCGTCGGCCTGACCTACCGCCCCGGACCGTTTGTCTTTGGCGCTGCTTACACTAAGCAAAAGCCCAACGTCGCAACCGGCAGTGCAGTTGATTACCGCGACCAGGATCAAACCACCTTCGGCGGCGCCTATCAGGGCGAAGGCTGGCGCATCGCAGGCGGCCATATCAACACAGAAGCAGATTCTGCCGTCAAAGGGATCAACAACCAGGCGAAGAACAGCTGGATAGGCGGCAGCTACGACTTCACGCCTGCCATTAGTGTCACGACAGGCTATTACCGGACCACCCTCGCCACCGGCTCTGCAGAAACCGCCAGACGCAATCTCCTGATAGTCGGCGCGACGTATGCCTTATCGACCCATACCAATCTTTACCTGGGCATAGACCGGGCTATCCTGAGCGGCTTCGTCTCATTGACGCCGGGCGCCAAAACCAGACAAACCGGGACATCCATCGGCATCAATCATATGTTTTAAGAATGGCGATCTGGGAACACGCAAAGATGACCGCCCACGTTGGGTCATGATTCCAAATGACTATCAACCGAGATTGTTATTCATAAGTCAACAATGACATGCTTCACAACAAATCACGGACGCCTCATTTTGGAATTGAAACGCACCGCTTTGTTGCGAAAAAACGTCATTTCAGCCATTTCCCCAATGCGCTTTTGATATTTTGGTTGTCACTCCCAGCGGATTTTGTTTCAATCAATCGTCGTCTTGCAATAAGGATTGGGCAAGACAGGCAGCTCCGCAGGACTTCATGTACCACTTGCTAGTCAAGTGATGCATTTTTAAAACAACATTTGAGGAACATTTAAATGAAAAAATCGCTTCTGGCATTGGCCGTATTGGGCGCATTTGCAGGTGCTGCATCGGCACAATCGTCCGTTACCGTCTACGGTATCGTTGACTTGGGATTCAGCAGCACTGACAACGGTACAGCTGCTGGCCGCACAAACGGCATTAACTCCGGCAACCAATCCGCTAGCCGTATCGGTTTCAAAGGTACAGAAGATCTGGGCAACGGCTTGAAAGCCAACTTCCAATTGGAAAGCACCATTTCGGCTGACAACGGTGGCGCATTCGCTACTCCTGCAGCTGGTGGCGCAGGCCCAAATAATGGCGTTGCTCCTGGCAGTGGTGGCTTTAACCGTTTTGCAACTGTTGGTTTGTCCGGCAGCTTCGGCGCAGTTAATCTGGGTCGTCAAACCTCCGTAATCAAAGATGCATACGATCAAATCGATCCGTTTGGTGACGGCGGTTCAGTCGGCGCAATCAGCAACATCTTCTTTGGCGGCGCACTGAACAGCGACTACGGTCGTATCTCCAATTCGATCAAATACACATCGAATTCGATCGCTGGCTTCAAAGCTAACGTGGCTTACGGCTTCGGCGAAACTGCTGGCGATACCGGCGCTAACAGCAACTATGGCATCGGTTTGGGCTATGCAAACGGTCCGTTGAACGTACAATTTGGCTACCATAACCAAGACCGTTCGACCACTGGTGTTGCAAACCCAGTTCAAACTGGCAAAAACAAACTGGCTTTCTTGGGCGCAACCTACGACTTCGGCGTAGTTAAACTGCACGGTGCATATGCTGACACCAAACTCCAAACATTTGGCCCAGCAGCAGAAACAAAATACCGTAACTACATGCTCGGCGTAAGTGCTCCAGTTGGTCCAGGCACTATCTTCGCTTCGTATTCGGTCAATGACAACCGTACATTGAACAACGCTGATTCGAAGAAAATCGCTTTGATGTACTCTTACGATCTGTCGAAACGTACCAACCTGTACACAGGTTACTCCCGCACATCGAATGATGACGGCGTAACCTCCGGCTCCGGTTACGGTGGCTTGGGTGCGATCAGCGGCGCAAACGGCACAGCTGCTGCTGGCGTTGCTGGCGAAAACACATCGGTATTCACCGTTGGTATCCGTCACAAGTTCTAATTCCCGGCAGGCCTAGCCTGCTTGGTTTGAACTGTACGAAAGAAAAAGGCACCTTCGGGTGCCTTTTTTATTGCCTACGTTTTCTGCAATACCGGCAACTTAATCTCCATAGCATTTTGGATATCCGCAATATTTCAACCGATCCATCGTAGAATCCAGTCTGTACATCCCCAGCAAATCCCGTAGCAAACCCGGAGGCCAGATGCACCGCTGCCTGATCATAGAAGACGATACGCACAATGCGGCCTATATAGCCAAAGGGCTGAAAGAGATAGGCTACGATGCGACCGTCTGCGCGGATGGTATCGATGGCATGGAACTGGCTGTAAGCGAGGAATGGGATGTCATCATCCTCGATCGTATGCTGCCGCAAGGCGTGGACGGTCTGTCCATACTGGCTGCGATACGCGAAATGGGTAAACGCACGCCGGTTCTGATCCTCAGCGCACTGTCTGCGATAGATGAACGTGTGCGTGGCCTGCAGGCCGGCTGCAATGATTACCTGACCAAACCATTCGCCTTCCCCGAACTGGCGGCGCGGGTCGAAGCCCTGCTGCGCTGGACACAGCCGAATGAAGTCATACGGGAACTATGCGTAGAAGACCTGAAGGTCAATTTACTCACCCGCAGCGTGGAGCGCGGTGGTCGCCCGCTCAGCCTGCAGCCGCGGGAATTTCGCCTGCTGGTGTATATGATGACGCACAAAGGACAGGTGCTGACCCGCACCATGCTGCTGGAATCCGTGTGGAATTATCAATTCGATCCGCAAACGAATGTGATCGATGCCCATATCAGTCGCCTGCGTAATAAGGTGGATAAAGGTTTTGCTGTGCCGCTGATACATACCCGGCGCAATCTCGGCTACATCCTCGCGCCGAACCCACAGGCAGATCTGACGGACGATCCAGTCCAGGTAAAAACTGCGGGCAAATCAGCGCCATGAAGCTACCCGGCTTCAAATTATGGGGATCCGTTGCCTTCCGCATGGCGTTCAATTACAGCGCCTTGCTGGTGCTGTCCATGCTGGTATTGCTGGCGGTTTTCTATACACAAACCGTGAATGTGCTGAAAAGCCAGATTGATCGCCACATCGCATCCAACTCGCAACGCCTGCTAAACGACTTCATCGAAAACGGCGAATCCTCGGTCGCGCAGCAGATCAAGGACATCCTGCGCGATGGCGTCTATTCAGATACCGAGATCTATCTACTGGTCAATCCTTACGGTGAAAAAGTCATCGGCAACATCCCGTCCATCCCGCACAAAGCCAAAAATAGAGAGGGCATGGTGGAAACCCGCGTCATGCGCAGTGGTCGGGAAGCGATAGGACGCATGTACATCCAGCAA
>JBEBUE010000074.1:0-9452 GCA_040393485.1 Herminiimonas sp. | reverse complement strand
AGGATCAACTGGCGATGCGCATGAAGGACGAAGAGTGGGATAGCGTCATTGCGACCAATCTCACGGCGGTAGGGCGCTTGTCGCGTGCTGTCTTGCGCGGCATGATGAAGGCTAAAACCGGTCGCATTATCAATATAACATCGGTTGTCGGCTCGTCCGGCAATGCCGGGCAAATGAACTATGCTGCGGCCAAGGCTGGTGTGGCTGGCATGAGTCGTGCTCTGGCACGTGAGATTGGTAGCCGCAACATTACCGTCAATTGCATCGCCCCTGGCTTTATTGATACGGATATGACGAAAACCCTGAGTGAGCAGCAAATTGCTGCCTTGCTGCAACAGGTTCCGTTAGGACGTCTGGGTGTGCCGGAAGACATTGCGGCAGCAGTGAGTTTCCTTGCATCGCCTCAGGCGAGTTACATTACTGGTACCACGTTGCACGTCAACGGCGGTATGTATATGAACTAAATTTGTAGTTAGTCACTTTTAGCTGAAGTTTCAGGTTTCTTGATGACAAAAGCTAAAAATGAATTTTCGGTGCGCAAACCTGCTAAAATGCGCGCACTTTCTGTAACCACCCATTGGAGTTAAAACATGTCGGATATCGAACAACGCGTTAAGAAAATCGTCGCTGAACAACTGGGCGTCGCCGAAGCAGACATCAAAATCGAATCGTCTTTCGTTGACGATCTGGGCGCAGACTCGCTCGACACCGTTGAACTCGTGATGGCGCTCGAAGACGAATTCGAAATGGAAATCCCTGACGAACAAGCGGAAAAAATCACCACAGTGCAGCAGGCGATTGATTACGCCAAGGCACACGTAAAAGCGTAAGTTGTTTTGAACGACTCTAGGAGAATTGCTTGAGCCGCTCTAGTAAACGTCGTGTCGTCGTCACTGGTCTTGGTTGTATTTCTCCCGTCGGCAACACTGTCGCAGACGCATGGAATTCGCTGCTTGCAGGACAATCCGGTATTGCAACCATCACCAAGTTTGATGCGACACCCTTCAGCACACATTTCGCTGGAGAAGTAAAAAACTTCAATATCGAGGACTACATTCCCGGTAAAGAAGCGCGCCACATGGATACATTCATCCATTACGGCGTGGCAGCTGGCATCCAGGCGATGCAAGACAGCGGTCTGGTTGTGACGGAAGAGAATGCCGAACGCATTGGTGTCATCGTTGGTTCCGGTATCGGTGGCTTGCCGCTGATCGAAGAAACCCACGCTGAGCTGACCAATCGTGGCCCGCGTCGCATCAGCCCGTTCTTTGTGCCCGCGTCCATCATCAACATGATTTCCGGCCATCTTTCGATCAAATATGGTCTGAAAGGTCCAAATCTGGCGATAGTGACTGCGTGTACCACCGGTTTGCATTCGATCGGCGCTGCTGGTCGCATGATCGAATACGGTGATGCGGATGTCATGATCGCGGGTGGTGCTGAATCGACGATTTCACCGCTGGGTCTGGGTGGTTTCGCTTCTGCACGTGCCTTGTCGTCGCGCAACGATGATCCTGCCACGGCTTCCCGTCCATGGGATAAAGACCGTGACGGTTTCGTCCTGGGCGAGGGTGCTGGCGTGATGGTGCTGGAAGAGTACGAGCATGCGAAAGCACGCGGTGCAAAAATCTATGCCGAACTGTGTGGTTTCGGTATGAGCGGTGATGCTTATCACATCACAGCTCCTAACATGGATGGCCCACGTCGCAGCATGGCGAATGCATTGAAGAGCGCGGAAATCGCTGCCGATCAAGTGCAGTACCTGAATGCACATGGCACGTCGACCCCATTGGGCGATAAAAACGAAACGGATGCAGTGAAAGCCGCATTTGGCGCACATGCGAAGAAGCTGACAGTCAATTCGACAAAATCGATGACCGGTCACTTGCTCGGTGGTGCCGGTGGACTTGAGTCGGTCTTTACCGTACTCGCCTTGCATCATCAGATTTCGCCGCCTACGATCAATATCTTCAATCAGGATCCGGAATGTGATCTCGACTACTGCGCAAACACAGCGCGCGAGATTCCTATTCAGTACGCCATGAAAAATAACTTCGGTTTTGGCGGTACGAACGGTACTTTGATTTTTGGTAAAGTCTGATCAAAATCCGATTATCCCGTAAGGGTGATCGGATTTTTTACTTATCCCTCCCATGTCTATTGCGGTCTCAGCCGTAGTGCAGCGGTCCAGATGCTTAGTCGGGCTGCTGGTGCTGATGTGCGCGAGCCTGCTTTTGGTCGCAGGAGTGATGGCCTTTGGGCTGGTCGGGGATGCGCATGGTGCGGTGATGAGCATTCTTGCCGTGATATGCATCACATGCGTTTTTTATATATTTTTCGGCAAGCTGAAGAATAGAAAAATATATAAGATACACATATCGGGTAGTGGCCAACTTCGTCTGGCTGGATTGGCCGAAGACCGATCGACAGAGGTGGAAGAGGGTGAGTTGGTGGAATTGCTGCCCGACTCGACTTTATGGTCAGGTTTGTTACTCTTACGCCTACAGAATGCCGACGGGCACACGCATAATGTAGTGATTTTGCCGGACGCAGTTGCGCCGGAGAGCTTCAGGGCTTTACTGGTCGCTTGTCGCTGGATAGTCATGCGGCATGCAGACGCTGATAAGCAGCGTATCAGCGGGATTTAGTTGCGAATTTTTTGAACCAAACAAGTTTCGTCCAGTCAATTAGGCGAGCCGCGTGCGTGTTGCAAAATAACAAGGGAATGGATTGACGACAGAACGCGATATTGATCAACAACTTGTCGAGCGTGTACAACGTGGCGACAAAAAGGCTTTCGAGCTATTAGTGATCAAGTACCAACGGAAATTGATGCGACTGGTGTCGCGGCTTGTCCGCGACCAGGCTGAGGCCGAAGATGTGGTGCAGGAAGCATTCATCAAGGCGTATCGCGCATTACCGCAATTCCGCGGTGATTCGGCGTTTTATACCTGGTTATATCGTATCGGTATCAACACCGCGAAGAACTATTTGGTCACCCAAGGCCGTCGTGCACCGACATCAACTGAGGCAGATGTCGAAGAAGCAGAAACTTTTGACGACGGAGACCACCTAAGAGATATCAATACACCGGAATCGTTGTTGGCAACCAAGCAAATCGCACAGACTTTGAATGTGGCGATGGAGGAGTTGCCGGAAGAGTTAAGAATGGCGATTACCTTGCGAGAGATCGAAGGACTGAGTTACGACGAGATAGCTGAATCGATGGGTTGTCCTATCGGTACGGTACGCAGCCGGATCTTCCGGGCGCGTGAAGCCATCTCGGAAAAATTAAGGCCGTTGCTGGATACGGCACTCGATAAACGTTGGTGAAAAATAAATAAAGAAACGCTTTTTGCTGCAAATATAGGGGTAGCCTTAATTTTTTCGAGGTAGTGATGAATACGATGAATATGACGCGGGAACAAATATCAGCTTTTGCCGATAACGAATTGTCTGATGGACATGTCGATATCGCCTTGGCTGCATTGCGCCAGCAAGAAGGACGCGATACGTGGAATATGTATCATCAAATCGGCGACGCCCTGCGTTCCGACGATTTGAATACGCAGTTGAGCGCAGATTTTAATGCGCGCATGTTTGCCCTGCTGGATGCAGAACCGACCATCATGGTGCCTGTCGAGAAGCGCGTTGCCGTGGCCAAGAAGGATGCCGCGTTCCGCCGCTTTGCGATGCCGGCTGGCATGGCTGCCGCGGTTGCGGTGGCCGCTTTCCTGACCGTGCCGCAAATGATGACGCCGAACGCGCCGGTGGTAACGGCTGCCGTAGCGCCTGAAACGATTACCGTTGCCAGCAAGGATGGCGAAGTCTTGCGCGATCCGCGCATAGATGACTATCTGTTGGCACATCAACGTTTTTCACCTTCTGTGTACAGCAGTGCGCAATACGCGCGTGCAGCTACGTTCGCTGTTGACTCAGACAAGTAATAAATATGCGGCAAACATTAGGCTTTTTTAAATTCGTTGTGCTTTTTTCCAGTGTCATGGCGTTTACTGCGTATGCAGACGATGCCGGCGCTGGTCACGAACAGCAGGATACGCAGGTATGGCTGAAGAAAATCCAGTCGTCTGCGCAGAAGCTGAATTACTCGGGCACCTTTGTTTATCAGCAAGGCAATCACGTACGCACTTCGCGTATCACGCACATCTTCAATGGCAAGAACGAGCTTGAGAAACTCGAGATTCTCGATGGCAAGCCGCGTGAATATATCCGCAATAATGAAGAGGTTGCCTGCTATATCCCCGAAGTGAAATCGATACGCGTAGAAAAGCGTGTAACGAAGGATGTTTTCCCCGCCATCCTGGGTGCAAATCCTGCAGATCTGGCTGAGCACTACCATTTCAAAAAAGGCGAGACTGGCCGTATTGCCGGCTTTGATTGCCAGGCCATCATCCTGGAACCCAAGGACAAGCTACGTTATGGCTACAAGCTATGGGCGGACAAGACCACAGGACTATTGCTGAAGGCACAGACGCTGAATGAGAAAAACGATGTGGTCGAGCAGATCGCATTCACTCAGTTGTCGATTGGTCATGTCGACCCTAGTCGCGTGAAATCCAGTTTTCCAAATACGCAGGGCTGGCGTGTTGAAAATGCCGTCATGAGTGAAACCAATCTGTCTGGCTGGACGGTGAAGGACATTCCACCCGGCTTCAAGAAGATACGCGAGATGAAACGCCTGGTGACGGATACCGCGCCGGCCAATGCCGCTGAGAACACGCCACCTACGCAACGTGAGGTTTCGCAAATTGTTTACTCGGACGGGCTGGCAGCGATTTCGGTCTTTATCGAATCAGGTACGCAAAGCCGGACTGAAGGATCGATGCAGCAAGGCGCAATGAATATTGTTGGCAAGCGGCAGGGTGATTATTGGTTGACAGTAGTGGGCGAGGTGCCTGCAGCAGCGATCAAGCAGGTATCCAATTCGATTGAGTTCAAGTCTAAATAAGAATTTTTGAATTTATGAAAACAATTCCTCTCGTGCACAAGAAACTCTCCGTGGTTTTATTCGGTGTTGCGAGCGCATTCTTTATTCCTGCGCTTGCAGATGTTGCACCCGCTGTAGCTGCACCTTCCGTTGCCAGCTTGCCTGATTTCACAGACCTGGTTGAAAAGACCGGTCCGGCGGTGGTGAATATCCGCACCACGGAAAAGGCTAAAGTCAGCCAGCAAGGCAATGCGGCGACCGAAGACGAAGAAATGCAGGAATTTTTCCGTCGTTTCTTTGGTGCTCCGATTCCACCGCGCCAGCAACAACCTGCACCGCGTGGACGTGGCAAGGCTGCGCCTGACGCGGAAGAAGAAGTGCCGCGTGGTGTCGGTTCTGGCTTCATCATTTCCGCTGACGGTTACGTCATGACCAATGCGCACGTCGTCAATGGTGCGGACGAAGTCTATGTCACGCTGACCGACAAGCGCGAATACAAAGCCAAAATCATCGGTGCAGATATCCGTACCGACGTGGCGATAGTCAAAATTGAAGGCAGCAATCTGCCGCGTTTGACGATGGGTGATTCGAACAAGATACGTGTCGGTGAATGGGTCATTGCGATCGGTTCGCCGTTCGGCCTGGATAACTCAGTGACCGCTGGCATTGTGTCGGCGAAAGCACGTGATACCGGTGATTACCTGCCCTTGATCCAGACTGACGTAGCAGTCAATCCGGGTAACTCGGGTGGCCCGCTGATCAATATGCGCGGTGAAGTAATTGGTATCAATTCACAAATTTACAGCCGCTCCGGCGGTTACATGGGTATCTCGTTTGCGGTGCCTATCGATGAAGCGATGCGCGTGGCTGATCAATTGCGCGCTACCGGTAAAGTGACCCGTGGTCGTATCGGTGTGCAGATCGGCGAAGTCACGAAGGATGTTGCTGAGTCCCTCGGTTTGTCGCGTCCGCAAGGTGCGCTGGTGCAACGTGTGGAACCGGGCGGCCCGGCTGAAAAGGGTGGTCTGGAAGCAGGCGACGTGATTTTGAAATTTAACGGTGTCGGCATAGAGCGCTCCAGCGATCTGCCGCGTCTGGTCGGTGGTACCAAGCCGGGAACACGTTCGGTGATTTCGGTATGGCGTAAAGGCGCGATGCGCGACCTGAACTTGACCGTGGCCGAGCTGGAAGCAGACAAAGTCGCGAAGAAAGAAGAGAAGAAACCCAAGGCTGAGCAGGTGGCGAATGCGCTCGGTATGATCGTCAGCGACCTGAGTGCAGCCCAGCTCAAGGAACTGAAGATCGATGGCGGTATCTTGCTCGAAGCGACTGAAGGTGCGGCAGCGCGCGCTGGCTTGCGCGCTGGCGATATCATCCTGCGTCTGAACAACACCGACATCAAGGATGCACGTCAATTCAACGGCCTGGTGGCCAAGCTGGATACCAAGAAAACCACCTTGCTGCTGGTGCGTCGCGGTGATTCCTCACAATTCGTAACGATCAAACCCCTGGCGCAGTAAGCCAGCTAACGAAGACGAGGCTGCCTGCTGAAAAGCTTGCAGCCTTTTCTTTTGCCTGCGAAAGTCAGCCCTGATGCAATTCACACTTTATTCGCGTACCTACTGCCATCTGTGCGATGACATGCTGCAGGCATTGCATGCCTTGCTCGGGCCGGATACTTATCCGATCCGGGTGCTGGATGTCGATGCCGATGAGGCGCTGGTAGCGCAATATGATGAACTGGTACCAGTGCTGGTAGGTCATAAGGAAGGGCAGGCGGCGCAACAGCTTTGCCATTATTTCCTGGATGAGGCCGCAGTCCGGGCTTTTGTTGCACATTCATAAACGGGATGGCCCGCCCTGGCAGCGCATGTCGGGGGAAATGAGCGAGGTATCGTTATTTCGCACGAAATTGTCACACCAAACGCGGAAGCAGGGAATTTCCGGGATTTCCCCTCTGAAATCCGGTAAAATGCCGTGGCCGTCATCCCTCTGTAACAAGGCGCTCGCTTGGGGAAAACATCCCAGCATGGAGCGCTTTTTTTGTAATTGTCACTTGGTTAATGAACAACATTCGCAATTTTTCCATCATCGCCCATATCGACCACGGTAAATCGACCCTTGCCGACCGCATTATTCAATTGTGCGGCGGTTTGTCGGATCGCGAAATGGAGGCGCAAGTCCTTGATTCCATGGACATTGAACGTGAACGTGGCATTACTATCAAGGCGCAGACTGCGGCCCTGATGTACAAGGCGCGCGACGGCGAGGTCTATAACCTCAATCTGATTGATACCCCGGGCCACGTCGATTTCAGCTACGAAGTGAGCCGCTCGCTGTCCGCCTGCGAGGGTGCTCTGCTGGTAGTGGATGCATCGCAAGGCGTGGAAGCACAAACCGTGGCCAACTGCTACACCGCGCTCGACCTCGGCGTGGAAGTGGTGCCAGTCCTGAACAAGATCGACTTGCCGTCGGCTGATCCTGCCAATGCCACCGCAGAAATCGAAGAAGTAATCGGCATCGACGCCAGCGAAGCAGTCCATTGCTCGGCCAAAACCGGCCTCGGTGTGCAAGACGTGCTGGAATCGTTGATTACCAAGGTGCCGCCGCCTAAAGGCGATGCATCGGCGCCATTGCAGGCACTGATCGTTGACTCCTGGTTCGATAACTACGTCGGTGTAGTGATGCTGGTACGCGTGATGAACGGTACCTTGCGTCCTAAAGACAAAATTTTGCTGATGGCGAGCGAATCGCAGCATCTGGTTGAAAGCGTGGGTGTGTTCACACCTAAATCGATTTCGCGCGATGTACTGACAGCCGGGCAGGTGGGTTTCATCATCGCCGGTATCAAGGAGCTGAAAGCAGCCAAGGTTGGCGATACCGTAACCCTGGTTAGCCGTCCGGCAGCAGAGCCATTGCCTGGCTTCAAGGAAGTGCAGCCGCAAGTGTTTGCAGGTCTGTTCCCGGTTGAGGCCAATCAGTACGACGCTTTGCGCGACTCGCTGGAAAAACTGAAGCTGAACGATGCAGCGTTGATGTACGAACCGGAAGTATCGCAGGCGCTGGGCTTCGGCTTCCGTTGCGGTTTCCTTGGTTTGCTGCATATGGAAATCGTGCAGGAACGTCTCGAACGCGAGTTCGACATGGACCTGATCACGACTGCACCTACTGTTATTTACGAAGTGGTCTTGCGTGACGGTTCCATCCTGATGGTGGATAACCCGTCGAAGATGCCGGACCCTTCGAAAATCGAAGAAATCCGTGAACCTATCGTCACCGTCAATCTCTACATGCCGCAAGAATATGTGGGTTCGGTGATTACGCTGTGTACGCAAAAGCGCGGCATCCAGATGGACATGAGCTACCACGGCAAACAGGTCAAACTGATCTATGAAATGCCAATGGCAGAGATCGTGCTCGACTTCTTCGACAAGCTGAAGTCCACCTCGCGCGGTTACGCGTCTATGGATTACGAGTTCAAGGAATACCGTTCATCCGATGTGGTCAAGGTCGATATGCTGATCAATAGCGAGAAGGTCGATGCGCTGGCGATTATCGTGCATAGGGCTAACAGCCAGTATCGTGGACGTGCAGTAGCTGCGAAGATGCGCGAGCTGATTCCGCGTCAGATGTTTGACGTTGCGATCCAGGCCGCTATCGGTGCCAACATTATTTCGCGTGAAAACGTGAAAGCGCTGCGTAAAAACGTTTTGGCGAAATGTTATGGCGGCGATATCAGCCGTAAACGCAAGCTGCTGGAAAAACAAAAAGCCGGTAAGAAACGCATGAAGCAGGTGGGCTCGGTAGAGATCCCGCAGGAAGCGTTCCTGGCAATTCTACAAGTGGATGAGAAATGACGTTCCAAGATATCTTAGGTAATTTTTCGCTGATTCTTTTCATCCTGATGATAGGAACCGGCGTCGTCTGGTTCCTCGACGTGTTGTATCTGAAAAAGCAGCGTCGTGCCAAGGCAAACGCAGTGCTGGCCGAGTACGATGCGCGCAATGCGAAGCTGGCAGGTGACGGCATCAAGCCTGACACTACCGGTCGTGCGGCACTGGAAGCCAGCCTGTTGCGCCAACCGGCCTGGATAGAATATTCGGGTAGCTTCTTTCCGGTGATTGCGCTGGTGTTTTTCTTGCGCTCCTTCCTGTATGAGCCGTTCAAGATTCCATCGACATCGATGGTGCCGACGCTGCAAGTCGGTGACCTGATTCTGGTCAACAAGTACCAGTACGGCATACGTCTGCCTATCATCAACAAGAAAATCATTGATATCGGCACCCCGCAACGCGGCGATGTCATGGTCTTCAAATATCCGGAAAACATGGCGCTGGACTATATCAAGCGTGTGGTGGGTGTGCCGGGTGATACCGTGACCTATCGCAATAAGCGTTTGATCGTGAATGGCCAGCCGGTGTCCTACAAGCCTTTGCCGGACTATCTGGATGAAGAAACGCTGAGCTACTCCAAGCACCTGAGTGAAGATTTGAACGGCGTTGCG
>JBEBUE010000073.1:0-9480 GCA_040393485.1 Herminiimonas sp. | reverse complement strand
GGTAATTCCATCTATGGCGGTGGCTATCCGCTGGTCATGTCAGGTTCCGATACACCTTTGCCGACACCGTTCAATCCGGCATTTGTGGGCTTTAACCCGCAGGGACGCATCGCCGTTACCAACCTGAGTATGGATGGTTCGATGACCGGTAATGATGATTTTAGCGGTGCAGTCAACATGGGCAGAGAGCAGTACTTCCCCTTGTTCGCTTTCGGTCCGGACACGCAGGGCGCCAGCGCCTTGCATGCTGGTGACACTTCTGCCGCATTGTTCTATGGCGTCAACGGCGATGTAATCGGTGTAAATAGCGGTGTGAGGCAAGCGATGACAGGACTGGGTCGTACTATCCCGACCTGGTATCGCGGTGCAACTGCTGCCCGCATCCAGGCTGGACGTGATGTCATCAACACCAACAGCCTGTTTGTGCATAACAACGAAAATGATATTTCGCTGGTACAGGCCGGACGCGACATCCTGTATGCAAACATCCAGGTAGTCGGTCCGGGCACATTGGAAATCAGCGCCGGTCGCAACCTGACGCAGGATGCCAAAGCCAGCGTGGTCAGCCTCGGTGGCCTGGTGCAAGGTGATAACCGACCAGGTGCGGATATCGCGATGATGGCTGGTGGCGGTATCAACGGTCCGGACTTCACTGCGATCAGCAAGCTCTATCTGAATCCGGCGAACCGTGCCGATCCGGGTGCATCGCTGGCCAGCCAGCCGGGCAAGGTGGTGAAGACGTATGAAGCGGAACTGGCGACATGGTTGCAAGAGCGTTTTGCTTTTAACGGCACCACGGCAGATGCGCTGACCTACTTCAATGCGCTGGCACCGGAACAGCAACGTATCTTCCTGCGCACCGTGTACTACGCTGAATTGCGTGAAGGCGGTCGTGAATACAACAATCCGGATAGCCGTCGTTTCGGTTCTTTCCTGCGTAGCCGCGACATGATCGCGACCTTGTTCCCGGATCGTGATGCTAACGGCGACACCATCGTGCGTAGCGGTGACATCACGATGTTTGGCAATGCAGGTGTGCATACCAATTTCGGTGGCAACATCCAGATGATGGCGCCGGGTGGCCAGATCGTGGTTGGTGTGCAAGGTGAAGTACCTGCGTCAACGGCCGGTGTGGTCACGCAAGGCAAGGGTGATATCCAGATCTTCAGCGAACAAAGCTTGTTGCTCGGTTTGTCGCGTGTGATGACGACCTTCGGTGGCGACATCTTCGCGTGGTCGGAGCAAGGTGATATCAATGCGGGCCGTGGCTCCAAAACCACCATCCTGTACACACCGCCGAAGCGCGTCTACGACCAGTGGGGCAATGTCACCGTGTCGTCGCAAGTGCCTAGTTCGGGTGCGGGTATCGCTACCCTGAGCCCGGTGCCGGAAGCGGCCGCCGGTAACGTTGATCTGATCGCGCCACTGGGTACGATTGATGCTGGTGAGGCGGGTATTCGTGTCTCGGGTAACGTGAATATCTTTGCCTTGCAAGTAGTGAATGCTGCCAACATCAAGGTGGCAGGTGAAGCCAAAGGCATCCCGATGATTGCAGCCGTCAACGTCGGTGCACTGACCAATGCCAGCGCGGCGGCCAGTTCGGCGGCAGCGGCAGCGCAGGACGTGATGGCGCGTGATCGCAGTGAAGCACGCAAAAACCTGCCTTCCATCTTTACGGTACGGGTGCTGGGTTTTGGTAATGATGCGGTGGATGACGGCGGTGCAGGTCAGCAGGCACCTGCGTCGGGCGGCGCACAACGTGGTGCTGCCTACGATAAGGGCAGTGCATTTCAGGTGCTGGGGCAAGGTGACCTCGACCCGGCGCAACTGGCACGTTTGACGGAGGCGGAACAGCGTCGCCTGAAAAAATAAGGCAACTTTTTTATGACATTTTTGTGACAAACGTCATTTAAAACGCGCGAAATCCGTCTTGCTTATGGTTAGCCCGGCCTTGTGTGTTGTGTGCACAAGGCTGGGCTGTCCCGGGGAAGATGAATAGGACGAAGTTGAAGCGCGAAATCAAAGTGAGCAATTACCGGACGCCGGAGCCACCCACGATGCATCACATCCGGGTGGCGCTGGCGTTTATGTCATTGATTTTTGCGTCGTGGACCTTACAGGCGGCTCCGCTGTTGCCATCCGGTATGGATGCACATGCCAGCGGCGTATTCCTGAATGCGGCGGGCGATGTGTTAACTGCACGCCATGCAGTTGCGACGTGCAGCACGATCTATGCGGTCAAGGATGGGCGCGTGGTGGAAGCGGTGCTGCAAGTGGCGAGCGAGGAACTCGACCTGGCGGTACTGCGTACCAGCCTGAAGCCATACCTGAGCGCAACCCTGGCGCAGACGGAGGCGCGCAGCGGCAGCAGCCAGGGTGTCTTCTCCGAAGCCTATAGCGTGTTGCAACGCCTGCCGGGACGCGCCACGCTGGTCAGCAATGCGATGACGGTGCCGGGTGAAGACGGCATGCAAATGTTATCGGGTGTGAAACCGGGCGCCAGCGGCAGTGCGGTGATTGGTGGCGCGGGTCTGTTGCTGGGCATGGTGGTCTCGCGGGTCGCATCCGGCTCTGGCGCGCAAGGCGTGGCGTCGAGCACGATGCTGAGTCGTGCTGCGGCGGCAGGTGTGCCTGTCGGTGCCAGCCTGGTGCGTGCGGTCGGTGTCACGCAGATCAAGCAATTCCTGCGTGCAGGCGGCATTCCTTACGCGGAAAGCGATGCAGCGCAATTGGGTGCGACGCAATCGCCAGCGGCACGTGCAGCAACTTTATCGGTGGGCATTATTTGCGGCTGAGCACAGCGCAGTCGGCGTTGGTATGAAGAATTGATATGAATGGAAAGTATATGCAAAAGCAAACAGCTCCTGCCGTGACCGCTGAGCCGGGCGTGGCCAAACGTGCGTTGAATCGCGTGTTGAAAATGATGGGTATCGTCAGCGTCGGTTTAACCGTATCGTCCGCACCAGTCATGGTGCAGACCGCAATGGCGCAGTCAGTGCCGCAGCACTGGGTGAGCTACGCGCAGATGGCGGGCAATCAACTGGAAGCGTGGCTGAGTGATCCGGCCAATGATGCAGTCGTGCGCCTGCATGAGTGGATGCAGCAGCGTTTGTTGCAGGAAGGGCAGCCCTTGCCGCCACCGCTTATAGTTAAAGTCTGGGTGGCGCCGGACGGCAAGATTTCGCGTGCCGAGTTTGCCTCGCTGGGACAGGCGCAGGCCGATGCTGATTTGCGCTCGCTGATGACGACGCAGTCCTTGTCCGAGCCACCGCCGCGCGATATGCGACAGCCTATGGTGTTGCAACTCAATCTGAGCTTTGCTGCAAAAACCTGATGCCGGTCTGATGCATACCCGACGCAAGGCCAGCCTGACGCTTTGCCTGCTACTCATATCTGCACTGACACTCAGTGCATGTAGTGGAATGCAGGGGGCTGCCTTGTGGAATGCGCCGGATTTTTCCTCGCTTGCGCGGAAGTATGGTCCGGCTGTAGTGAACATCGGCGTGGCACGCGATCAGACGCAGCTGCGCTTGCGTAGCGCGCAGAATCCAAATGAAGAAGGTAGTCTCGGTTCCGGCTTTATCGTCAGCAGCGATGGCTACATCCTGACCAATGCCCATGTGGTGGCACGTGGCACGCAGATCAGCGTGAAGCTGCCGGATCGCAGGGAATTCAAGGCGCGCCTGGTTGGCAGCGATACCGTTGCCGACGTCGCCCTGCTGAAGATAGAGGCACAGGGTTTGCCTACGGTACGCATAGGCGACCCGGATCGTGCGGAAGTCGGTGACTGGGCGTTGGCAATAGGCTCGCCTTTTGGTTTCAGCAATTCCGCTACTGCCGGCATTATCAGCGCTACCCGTCGTATCCTGCCCGGTGCGGATTACATTCCCTTTCTGCAAACCGATGTACCGGTTAATCCGGGCAATTCCGGTGGCCCCCTGTTTAACCAATATGGCGAAGTGATCGGCATCAATTCGCGTATCTATAGCAATAGCGGTGGCTACCAGGGCTTGTCTTTTGCTATCCCCATCGACGCTGCGATGCGCATCAAGCAACAGTTGCTGGATAAGGGTGCCGTCACGCGCGGACGCATGGGGGTGAGTGTGCAAGAAGTCAGCCAGCCGCTGGCGGAATCTTTTTATTTGCCGCGTCCGGCAGGTGCGCTGGTCAGCTATGTGGAACGTGGTGCGGCGGCGGATCGCGCTGGTGTGAAATCGGGTGACGTGATCTTGCAGGTCAGCGGCAAGGATGTAATCCAGTCTGCCGATGCCCTGATATTTATCGCCGATCTGGCACCCGGCGATGCAGCTGTACTGAAAGTGTGGCGCGAGCGCTCGGCACGCTTGTTGACAGTTGTGCCGGATCGCTTTGATGCTGTGCCTGTACCCAGGATAGCGCCTGAAATGGCGACGCCTCTCGGGTTGGTAGTCCGTCCGCTGTTCCCGCAGGAGCAGGCAGTATTGCGTATAGATGGTGGCTTGCTGGTACAGCAAATCAATGCAGCGGCAGCGCGTGCGGGGGTTAAGGTCGGTGATGTGATCATGGCAGTGAATGGCAGCACGGTGAGATCCATACAGGAATTAGCCCAAGGAGTAGGCGTGGCGGATGGTGCAGCAGCCTTGCTGATACAACGTGCTAACGCGCGTTTGTTTATCCCGATAGAAACACACAAACAGGCAACACGCGAGACTGAATCGCATTGAGCACAGCAAGCTGAAGCCTGTCCCTGACGGATTTCGCCCCGTTCCTTGCATGAGGCACTACCTCGATGGATACAGGTTATATTGACGGCTGTAAGCGCGGCATGGTTGCTGTCTTGCTTCACCGGTTTGATCATCAATCGAATAATCCTGCTTGTCCTTTTTCAATGGAGGTTTCATGGCATTCCAATTCAGGAAACGGGCTGTACTGGCCGCTCAGGTTTTGTCGCTGACGATGCTGGCGACACCACTGGATGCGCTGGCATGTACGCGTATTCTTTATCAGGGGCAGGACGGCAATATCATCACTGCACGTTCGATGGATTGGAAACACGATATGGGGAGCAATCTCTATATCATGCCGCGCGGGATGGAACGTAACGGCGAAGCCGGACCCAACTCGGTGCGCTGGGTGGCGAAGTATGGTTCGGTCGTCACGACTGCCTATGAAGTTTCCACTACCGACGGTGTTAACGAAGCCGGCTTGTACGCTGGCGTTTTGTGGCTGACGGAATCGCAGTATCCGAAATTTGCAGCGGGTAGTAAGCCGGGCCTGACGATAGCCGCATGGACGCAGTACGTGCTGGATAATTTTGCCAATGTGGCAGAAGCAGTCGCCGCGCTGAAAGACGAGCCGTTCACTCTGGTAACCGATAATGTACCGGGCCAGGATAGGCTGACGACTTTGCACCTGGCGATCTCAGATGCAAGTGGCGACAGTGCTGTGTTTGAATATATTAACGGCCGCCAGGTCATCCATCATGGCCGTCAATATCAGGTCATGACCAACTCGCCGACCTACGACCAGCAGCTGGCATTGAATGCTTACTGGCAGCAGATAGGTGGTACGGTCATGCTGCCCGGTACTAACCGTGCCTCTGATCGCTTTGCACGTGCTTCATTTTATGTGAACGCCATCCCGCAGAAGACTGCGCCTGACGAAAGCCTTGCCAGTGTGTTCAGTGTGATCAGGAACGTATCGGTACCACTCGGACTCTCGACTCCCGACCAGCCTGAAATTTCATCGACCCGCTGGCGTACGGTCTTTGATCACAAACGTAAACTTTATTTCTTTGAATCTGCGATGACGCCCAATACCTTCTGGGTCGATATGAAAAAAATCGATTTTTCCAAACAGACCGGACGCGTGAAGAAGCTGGATTTGGGGCCGGGACAGTCCCACACTTATTCAGGTGAGGTGAGTGGCAGCTTCGTACCGTCCAAGCCCTTTGTCTTCCTCGGAATATAAAGTGCGCGTTCAGTTCCGGATCAGGGCTTCGGCAAAAAAGCTGTAGCCGACATTGCGGGACGTATTGACCGGCAAAGGAATGCCCAGTGTCTCCTCGGCTTTGCGGCGCAGGCGGCGCATTTGGGTATCCAGCCGGCGCTGGTCATAATGCAGGAAGTCTTCGCCCAAAGCCTGCACGATACTCTGGCGGCTGACGATTTCTCCCGGTGCTGCCATTAATGCTTGCAGTACGGTCACGTCCTGCTGCGACAGGGAGATTGCTGATTGTCCAGGTGGTAACAAGCGTCGACGGCCGATTTCAAGTATCCAGCAGCCGCTGGCCTCGGGCTGTGCGAGACGTCGCTTGAGTGCCGCCAGTGTTGCCGCGAGCTCATCCAGGTCAGCGGTTTTCGCCAGGTAGTAATCCGCGCCTTCATCGAGGCCGGCGACTTTATCCGGCGTACCGCCGCGTGCGGTCAATACGACGATCCCGATGCGGTGCCCTTGTTGGCGCAGTTCACGTATCAAGGACATCCCGTCACCATCCGGCAGTGTCAGGTCGAGTACAGCGATTTGATGGCTGGCGGCCTGGTATATCTGCCGGAAGCCTGCGAGATTGCCGACGGCATCGACTTCGTAGCCGAGGTCAGTCAGGAACTCGGCCAGTTCCTCGCGCAATACGGTTTCGTCTTCAAGCAAAATGAGTTTGTACATCGTATAAGAATAGCTGATTCTGCTGATTTCATAACTGAGTGTTTCTGAGCGTCGACAAAAAACCGGACGATGCGGTACGCATGGTATTCTCGCCGCCGATGAAACGCCTATTTTCTTTCCTCCTCCTGTTTTGCGTTTTGCTGCCCTTGTCCGGACGGGCGCAGCCTGTGCTCGACCTGCAGGCCAATACCCGCAAGGTGATGGCGAGCGGACACCTGTCCATGCTGCGCGATTCTGCTGGCCGGCTGACGCCAGCTGCGGCATTGGCATCGGCCGGATGGCAGGGGATTCCTGCCGCCCTGAGCGCCGGTTATACAAATGATGTGGTCTGGTTACGCTTGCCGGTGCAACGGCAAGCGGATGCACCGCAGGACTGGTTCATGCGCTTTACGAACGCCTTGCTCGATGATGTGCGTTTATATCGTCCGGATGGCGCAGGCGGATGGCAGGAGCAGCGTGCCGGTGAAGATGCGGGACGCGCAACATGGCCGGTGGACTCGCGGAATGTCGTTTTCCCGTTGCAGATGGCGGCGGTCGGTAGCGAAGTATGGCTAATCCGCCTGCAGACCAAAAATGCGATGTCGACCAATGTGGAAGTCTGGTCACGGCTGGCGTTCGGCGATACTTCCCGCCGCGAATATCTTTTCTATGGCTTGTACTTTGGCTGCTTTGTCCTGCTGATCGTCCTGCATGTCTTTTTCTGGCGCATGACGAAGGAGCCGCAAAGCGGTTTGTACCTGTTGTATGCATCGATGAATATCCTGACCGAGTTGATGACAGTTGCGATTCCGCAGCAACTGCTGGCGATACCGGTGTTCATCTCGGATCCCTTGCTCGGTTTGTCGATGTGCGGCAGCCTGGCGGTGGGTGTGCAGTTCTCGCTGCAGCAGCTGGAATTACGTGCGGTCTGGCCCCGGTTTAGCAAGGTGGTGTTGTTCGGCGCGCGTCTGGTCGCTTTGCTGAGCGCGGCGTCCATCCTGAGCGGACGTTATGCGACCGGTGTGATCCTGATGCAGCAAGTTGCCATGGGCATGATCGTGGTATTTGTCTGCCTTGCATTGTGGCTGGTGATGCGGGGGCATAAGCCGGCACGTTTCTTCCTGCTGGTGTTTGGTATTTTCTACGCGGGTGCGGTGGTCAGCTATTTGCGCAATATGGCGGTGGTGCCGACGAATTTCTGGACCGACCATGCGATTGCGATTGGTGCCTTGCTGCATATGATCCTGATGAGTTTGCGCTTGAACCTGCGCTATGACGAATTGCGGCGCGATAAAGAGATTGCGCAGGCAGAAACTGTGCGTGCAGTCCGCCAGTTAAATGAAGGCCTGGAGCATCAGGTCAGCAAACGTACCGCAGCACTACAGCAGGAAATTGCGCAACGTGCGCTGCTCGAGCAGGAGTTGCGTGCAGCGCTGGAGGTAGAGCGCAGGATCAAGGAAGAACAACAAGACTTCGTTGCGATGGTGTCGCATGAGTTCCGTACCCCGCTGGCCATCATCAACACGACGGCACAACAAATTGCCAAGAACCTGGATGCGGCACGCGAAAAGACCCTGACGCGCTGCCAGAACCTGCGGGATGCGGCACGCCGTATGGCCGCACTGGTGGATGAATACCTGACGGCGGACCGGATGGAGGCGAGCGCGACTGCTTTCCGCCCCGCTTTGTGCGACACCCGCCAATTACTGCAGACGACCCTCGCAGAATGGCCGGAAGACCGGATTGCACTGGCGGCGCAGGCATTGCCCACGGCTTTCTTTTGTGATCGCGGCTTATTGCAGGTGGCGTTGCGTAACTTGCTGGCCAATGCGGATCGCCATTCGACAGCGGGACGACCGATCAGCGTGCATGCAGCGACCGACGACGCTGGCGCTTTGCATATTGCCGTTAGCAACCATGGCGAACTGGTACCGGATGATGAGGTGCCGCGTCTGTTCCAGAAATACTTCCGTGGACATGCGGCACAACACCAGCCGGGTGCCGGCCTGGGCCTGTACCTGGTGCAACGTATCGCTGAAATGCATGGCGGCAGCGTGCATCTGCACAATGACGCAGCAGCCAAAACCGTTACCTTCTCGCTGCATTTGCCGAATGAAGCCCTTGCTTAAAGTACTCAACAACCTGGCTTAATCCCGACCGTTCTAATCAGGTATCGCTCAGATTTGCTCGATTCCGTACGGCAATATTTCGATAACTTCCTGTCTTGGATTTTTACAAGACTAAGCGCGCGTCAGTCGCGTACACAGGAAGGAAGCTATCGTGAACAAGGCCTATCGTATCGTCTGGAGCAAGGCACGCTCTGCATTTATCGTCACCCATGAAAAATCATCCAGTCGTGGCAGGGCTAGCACGACTTGCGCCGCGACCATGCTCGGCGTTGCCGCACTGTTGCTGAACGCGGGGGCTGTATCGGCGGCTAATCTGTGCACGGGCGGCGCTACTGTGATTAGTACAGCCACTTCTGGTGACAATTGCGTACTGGGTAACGGTGCGAGCATAGAAGTGACCGCCAATGGTGCGATTTCTAGTAACGGAACGGCTGCCATTTATACGTATGACAGTGTCGGTAGCATTACCAATCATGGCAATGTTGCTTCTGATATCAGCAACGGTATTCACCTGGATTATGCGGTAGTCACAGGGACGATCCGCAATACCGGCACACTGACTTCGGTAGCGAATGGGTATGACTTTAACAACGGTGCGCTTTATGCGAACGGCGTAACGATCACTGGTGCGCTGGTCAATGACGGTGGTTCGGTTGGTAATACGCTGTTACTTCGTGCTTCCAGCGTAGACAAGATTGAAAATATTAACGGTGGGTCAATCGCAGTATCG
>JBEBUE010000072.1:0-9519 GCA_040393485.1 Herminiimonas sp. | reverse complement strand
GAGCAGGATTTCATGGCGCTGGCACAGTTGTTCCAGCTTCTTCAGCCAGTTCAGGCCCGCCACATTCAAACCACCTTCGCCTTGTACACATTCAACGATGATGGCCGCAGGCAAATCGACGCCGCTGCTTGGATCAACAATGAGTTTGTCCAGCATCGCAATGGTATCGATGTTCATACCGAAGTAGCCAGAGTATGGCGCGCGATGCACGTCATTCAGCGACACACCAGCCGCATCGCGGAATTTGCGGTTACCGGTCAGCGCGAGCGAACCTAGCGACACACCGTGGAAACCGTTAGTGAAGGAAATCACCATCTGGCGACCCGTCACATTACGCGCTAGCTTGATCGCGGCTTCTACTGCATTGGTACCGGTAGGGCCGGTGAACTGCACCTTGTACTGCATCTTGCGTGGCAGCAGCACGTGACTCTCGAAGGTTTGCAGAAAGGTTTTTTTGGCGCTGGTCGCCATGTCGAGACCGTGCACGATGCCGTCTTCCGACAGGTAATCGATGACGGCCTGCTTCATGATCGGATTGTTGTGGCCATAGTTCAGCGTGCCTGCGCCCGCCAGAAAGTCGATGTAGCTACGACCACCTTCGTCGGTCAGCACTGCGTTTTGCGCTTTCGCGAAAACGGTAGGGAATGAGCGGATGTAGCCGCGAACTTCTGATTCAAGTCGATTGAATATACGCATCGTGTTTCTCCTGATGGTGGATGAGTGAAATGGTCGGCGCAACGCAGTCAAGCCGCGCGCAAACCCGGACCAAGTTGATACAGCCATTCTTCTTCGTGCTGGCCCGCGCCAAATTCGCTGGCGGCCAGATAAGGCTCGGCCTGTATGTCGACCTTATTGCGTCGCGCATAGCTTTCGAATAATTTGCGTGAGCCGATATTGCTGGGGCTGATGGTGGTTTCTATTTTTTGAAACCGGTAGGTAGCGGCACAACGTGCTACCAGTTGATCGAGCATGCGGGAAGCAATTTGATGACCCTGCATGTCTGGTGCAACTGCGACCTGCCAGATAAACAGCGTGTCTGGCTTGGCGGGTGGAATGTAGGCGGTGATGGCGCCAACCAGTTGACCTTCTGCTTCTGCCACGACGCAAGTCGCGGCATGGTGTTCGCACAGCAGAAGATAGGCGTAGCGGGAGTTCAGGTCCAGAGGCGGACAACGCGCTATCAAATCATGCAGCGCTGCTCCATCTTTACGTTCGGGCGGGCGCAGCACGATGTAATCTGCTGCGCTGGCTACTTGCGTGTTCATGCTTTCTCCTTTTCCGAGAAAAGCGATCCCCACGGCCAATAAAGGCCATAGTTACACTCGTCAGTTAGGGGGAAATCAGGTTTGTGTACGGTACTCGCGGTAGCGAGTTATTCCTTACACAGGTTCGGCAGGTATTTTGGCTTCGAGCAAAGAGGCAAATTGTTCCAGCGTGACGATCAGGGCCTGGCGGTCGGTTTCGGGTAATGAGCCTAACAGGCTGTCGAAACCGTTTGGCAATGCCGACGGTGCGTTGGCCAAGACCAGTTGGCCTGCCTCGGTCACGGCGACAAATACATTGCGGCGATCACGCGTATCGCGCTCCCGCAGCACCAAACCCTTTTCTTCAAGTCGGTCCACGATGCCAACCACGGTACTAGGGCTGAGTTGAATGGCACGCCCGATAGATCTGAGCGTACTCGGTCCTAGTTCTGCAATTGCAAGAAGTGCCACGAGTTGTGGCGATGTGATGTTATGAGTGACTGCCAGGCGCTTGGAATGGTGCTCCACGCACTGCGCTATGCGACGTACGCTTTGCAAGATGCGTATCGAATCATTGACGGTAACAAGTTTGGCGATGTCATTCATGACCGCGAGTGTAGCGACACTTTTTCATTCTGTCGCGCAGCATCACGATAACCTCACATTTTCCTGTTTTTGATATCCCGGTTGCTTGATTAACAAGCCGTCATCTTACCCGCCAGATCGATTCATGTCAAATCATTCGTATACGAACAATATTGATAAGAATCATTATTTCATCTCAGCATTTCTATGTGCGGGATACCATCTTCCATATAAATTTCGGAAACCGGGAGAAAACCGAAACTGCCGTAATAGGCTTGCAAGCGCTCCTGCGCCGAGATCCGGATAGCGCAATGCGGAAACAATAATTCGGCGCGGCGTATGCCTTCTGCCAATAGTAGTTTGCCGAGCCCGGCACCACGCGCCGACCGCACTGTGAGCACCCGGCCCAGCGATGCTTCGGCATATTTCTCACCCGGCGCGAAGCAGCGCAGGTACGCCAGCAACTGACGCTGGCCGTCGACCTCACCCCAACCCAGCAAATGGTAGGCGCGCGAGTCGGCGCCGTCGATGTCCGGATACAGGCATTGCTGCTCCAGCACGAATACATCCTGCCGCGCACGCAATACTTCATACCAGCTGGCACCGTCCAGTCGCCCGAACTCTGCCCATTGCCACTCCAGCTTCATCATTCCTTGGCGCAGCCTTCCATGCCGCAAGCCTGCAATTTCAAGTCTTCGCTGCGCTGCACGGTATGACGTTCGAGGCAGGAGAAGTGCAGCAAGGGCCAGATCGAACCAGATTCTTCCCGCAGGCCGTTATTGGCCAGGCAATCCTTGTCGCGGAAGCTGATCCATGCGCGCTGCGCATCCCGCAGGCGCTGCTTGCCGGTCGCGTCCTGTTGCGCCATCAGCTGCTTGTATTGCTGGTTGAGCTTCTGGTCGGCAGTGGCATAGCGATGGCTGGCGCACATATTCATGGTCAGCTGGTTTTTGTCGCAATCTTTCAGGGCTTCCTGCAGCAGCGCCTGATCCTGCGCCCATGCCGCGCCACCGACGAGTAACAACAAACCCGCGAGTAAATGATGTGTTTTCATTTCTTGCTCCAGTATCCGAATTCAGCCTCGTAACAAGTCACGTCCAGTTCCGCCACTTTATCCTGCATCGCTGACTGCGCGTCAGCGATCGCCTGATTGTAGATGCAAGGACCGAGTTCGCGTACGCAGTAATCGAGCAGCAGCTTGGCTTTAAGGTCGCCTATGCTTTCATCCATATTGACGTCGAAGTAGCGACGTATGGAAGCAATCAAGCGTTCTTCGGTTTCTGCACTGAGTTTGATCGTCATGCTGGCCTTTGCTTCAGGATAGGTGTACTGCGTAATTAGATATCGACCGGATCGACTTCCAGTGACCAGCGCACGCGTGTTTTCATCTGGCGCAAGGTAGCGATCCAGACTTTGAGGAAGGCTTGCAAAGCCGGACGCGATGTACATTCGACCAGCAATTGCGCCCTATCCACATTGGCGACACGTGTCATCGTCATTGGTATTGGATCATTCATGGTGATGCCGGGATAATCGACACAGGCAATCGCCTCATGCAGGAAGTCCAGCGCAATCTTGATTTCCTTCGCTTCGGCACGCAGCAAGGCCTGGTAGATGAAAGGCGGAAAATTCGCCTGCTGGCGCTCTTCCAGCAACTCGGTCGCGAAGGTATCGTAATCGTGACTCCGCACTGCGGCATACAAAGGATGCTGTGGATAACGGGTCTGGATCAAGACTTCGCTCGCGCTACCGCCCTCTTTCTGCGCGGCGCGGCCAGCGCGTCCGGCAACCTGCATCAATTGCGCAAACAAACGTTCACTAGCGCGGTAATCATGTGAAAACAGTGCCGTGTCGGGATTCAGCACGCCGACCAATGTCAGGTTCTGGAAGTCATGGCCCTTGGCCACCATCTGCGTACCGATCAGGATATCGACTTCACCCCGGTGCACGGTATCAAATGCTTCCTGCGCACTCCCCTTGCGTCGCGTTGAATCCGCATCTATGCGCATGATGCGGGCTTCCGGGAATATTTGTTGCAGGCTCTCTTCCACTCGCTGGGTGCCACGCCCCAATGGTTGCAGATCAACGTTGCCGCAAGTCGGACAGGATTTGGGGATGCGTTGTTCAAAGCCGCAATGATGGCAGCGCAAGCGCTTATCCAATTTATGCAGCACCAGGAACGCGCTGCAACGCGTACAGTTGCTAATCCAGCCGCAGGAATCACAGGCGATCACCGGCGCGTAACCACGCCGGTTCAGGAACAGCAGTGATTGCTCACCACGCTCCATCCGCAGCTTCAGCGCTGCGATCAGCGTCGCGCTGACACCTTCTGTCATTTGCTCGCGCGGTGCCTTACGTTCCAAGTCGATCAGCCCGACCTTGGGCAAGACCGCATCCTTGACCGCCCGTTCGCGCAACTCCAGTTTGCGATAACGGCCGGATTGCGCGTGATGCCATGTTTCCAGCGATGGTGTGGCGGAGCCCAGCACGATGGGAATACTCAACTGATGCGCGCGCCAGACTGCCAAGTCGCGTGCCGAATAGCGCAAACCTTCCTGCTGCTTATAAGAAGGATCATGTTCTTCATCGACGATGATCAATTTCAGATGCGGCAGCGAAGACAAAATGGCGAGGCGGGTGCCTAATATAATGCGCGCCTGGCCCAGGTGCGCGGCCAGCCAGTGCGTCATGCGCTCGCCTTCCGCCAGCCCGCTATGCAAGGTCGCGATCATCACACCGGGGAAACGTGCCCGCACATTGGCTTCGAGTTGCGGCGTTAAATTGATTTCAGGTACCAGGATCAGGATTTGTGCGGGATTGTCGTCTTCCTTGCTATGCGCCAGGATTTGCGCCGCTGCCTGTAAATAGACTTCGGTCTTGCCGCTGCCAGTCACGCCATACAACAATGTCGGCGCGAAGCCGCTGGCGGTCGCAATGGTATCTGCCGCCGCCTGCTGTGCCTGATTGAGCTGCGGCATTGCAAACGGCGTGGCGTCATGAATCGCATCGACCTTGGCCAGCTTCTTGATCGCTTTGTCCAGCGAGGTGGTTTTAAGCAAGCGCAGGTTTTTCGGCAAGCCCGGAATCGCAACCTCGCCCAGAGGCCGTTGATAGTAATCCGCGGCAAACTCGCATAATGCGATCCACTGACCCGAAAGAGGCGCCAATTGCGCGCGCACGGCAATTGCCGACTTGAGCTTATCCAGCGGCACATCGGTCTCGTCATGCACCGCCACGATCAAACCCATGACTTCGCGACGGCCAAAAGGTACCAGCACCAACTGCCCTCGCAGCGGTCGCGGCGCACCTGGTTCCAGGCTCCACAGATAGTCGAAGCAAAAATCGAGGGGCGTGTCGAGGGCGACTTTAAGGATACAGTGTTCCACGGAGTTAATGTGTTACCTGAGAAAATGACCTAACTACCGGTTTCATAAGCGCTTTTTTAACTATCCACAGCTGCTGTGGATAACTTTGTGGATAAGGACCTCTTGACAGGCGGGGAGGCCAGCACTGATGCGGCTTCCAATAGATTGCCCAAAACCGAAGCACAAATAAAGTCCAATAAAATCAATGACTTACAAATAGATGTTTTTTGCTATGAATAAAACTTCTAAATAAATGTTATTGCTATGCACAAGTATATTTTTGTGTATAAGTTTGCTTCGGCCATACCTCAACACCCTTTTTCCTGTCAATTTTTTCGTGCTGCGTACCAATTATGTACACCTTGGATATTAGCGCCGAGGCATAAGCAACGGGTTGGCAAAAAGCGGCATTTAAGATGTCGGATTTTATTGCATCTGCACAGGAAGCTCACACTCAACTTGAGATTATTCTGTAACTCGCGGTTTCATAAACGATTTTCCAAAGTATCCACAAGCCTGTGGATAACTTTGTGAATAAATCACCCTCGCCACATACGGCTTGCTCAACTTACCTGGCTGCCCATCATCAGGCCTGGTTTTGCCAAGCAACTAATTCCTTTTAAATCAACAACATACAAAAAACTCGCCCCGGGAGCGGAAAAAGCCAAATAGCAGCTATTCTCGATACCGAATTGCACCATTTTGTGAATAAGCTAGGAAACTTCTTGTTGGTAAATCACAAGAAACAACCATACGCCGTTGCTTTGCACTGCCTGGAGGCAATATTTGCCATCATGCAATTTTTTGTGGGTGAAGGCCAAGTCGCCATCCAACTTCATGTGAAATATCAACAAGTGCGCTAAGCCCCCGTTTCTTAAGCTCTTTTTTATCTATCCACAAATCCTGTGGATAACTTTGTGGATAAGCGGCTTGGATGGCGGGAAACGCCATGTTTCATGCGGGTTTCAATAAAATGCTAAAACAAAAAGCAAAATATTTATTCAATAAAATCAAACACTTATAGAAATCGATTTGTTACGAAATGTTAATGAGGAGTCAAATCGACAAAATAGCGGTCAATCGCACATTCTGTGCATAAGCTGAATTGATTCGCGCCAAAACCGGGCATTTTTAGCGTCAGTTTCGGTGCTATAGCCGTTAATTAGCGCTGCGACCTGCCGACATGCCCCACGGCTTACTTATGCAAGGGCCGACTAAACTCATGGACGGCCTCGACCAGTACTGAAACCGCTTCTGGCGGTGTGAACTGCGAAATGCCATGGCCGAGGTTAAACACGTGACCGGAACCGGCGCTGTGTTTGCCGAACGATTCCAATACCTTGGCCACTTCGCTGCGTATCTGATCCGGCTGCGCAAACAGGATGCTCGGATCCAGATTGCCTTGCAGGGCCACACGATCACCGACCTTGGCACGTGCCGCGCCAAGATTGACGGTCCAGTCGAGACCGACTGCATCGGCACCTACCGCGGCGATTTCTTTGAGCCACAGGCCACCGCCCTTGGTAAAGACGATGCTCGGGATACGCACGCCGTCTTTTTCTGTTTTGACATGCTTCATTACTTCACGCATGTAATGCAGCGAGAATTGCTGGTAGGCGCCATCAGCCAGCGCACCGCCCCAGGTATCAAACATCATTACCGCCTGTGCACCAGCGTCGATCTGGGCATTCAGGTAAGCCGCCACCGTCAGCGCATTGGTTTGCAGGATGTGGTGCATCAGGTCCGGACGGTTGTACAGCATCGCCTTGACAGTCCGGAAGTCGTCCGAGCCACCACCCTCAACCATATAGCAGGCCAGCGTCCACGGGCTGCCGGTAAAGCCGATCAGCGGCACGCGTCCTTTCAGTTCAGTACGGATCTGCGTAACCGCGTCAAATACGTATTGCAAGGAGCTCAGCTCCGGCACTTTGAGCGCCTGCACCGCCTTTTCATCGCGCAAAGGACGCTCGAACTTCGGCCCTTCGCCTTCGATGAAGTACAAACCCAGGCCCATCGCGTCCGGCACCGTCAGAATGTCCGAAAACAGGATGGCCGCATCCAGGTCGTAGCGATCCAGCGGCTGCAGCGTCACTTCTGTCGCGAAATCCGGATTCTTTGCCAATCCAAGGAAAGATCCGGCGCGTGCACGGGTAGCACGATACTCAGGCAGGTAACGACCAGCCTGGCGCATCAGCCACAACGGTGTGTATTCGGTGGGTTGGCGCAACAATGCGCGCAGGAAGGTGTCGTTCTGGAGCGGAGCAAATTGTGTAGGCATCAGACTTGTCATCACGGCATTAATTGAGCCGCTATTATCCCCTAAAGAATGCATGGTCGGACCTTAGATGCCACTCTGGCAGCAAATTCAAAGTCCGGTTCTATTTCTTGTGCCCTATATGCACCACCTTATCCGCGCGCTCCTGTTCTGCAAGCGCACGTATATAGTCAGCGAAATCCTCATCCTCACCACGCAGCAACTGCGGCAACAAATAGTAAAAATCCTCGCGGCGGCACCATTCACGCATGTAATCATCCCACGAATGCCAGCGCCGCAAGGCAACGCCACGCATATTCGGCACATACGAAACGATATATGCCCGCTCGAATAGTGCGATCAGCATTTCATAGATGATGAGCGTACGTTCCTTTTGATCAGCGCTCAGGTCGCTGCGTGAAGTCGTACTACGCAAGCGCAGATCCGGATTATCCAGCACGATCTTGAGGAAGTCGTTATAGGCATCCTGCAGCAACTGATATGCCTCCTCGTCCTCAGCGTCACGTTCCTTGCGCTGCTCGAACAGGAAAATAAAAATCGCAAACGGCAGCGCCAGCGTCGTCACTACATAGCTAGCGACTTCCCAAAATCCAAGATCGAGTAGAAAGCTCATAGCGTTACAGGAGAGAACATAGTGAATGCAGTGTACCGCGAGTGCGATACAACGCGACGATCAGCGCTTACAATAGTTACACGGCATATTCAGGCGGAGCATTGATGCAGCAACCTCTACATTGCGACATCCTCATCGTGGGCGGCGGCATCAATGGCGCAGGCATTGCCCGTGATGCAGCCGGGCGCGGACTCTCCGTCGTATTGTGCGAGAAGGACGATCTGGCCTCCCACACTTCTTCCGCCTCCACCAAACTAATACACGGTGGCCTGCGTTACCTCGAGAATTATGAATTCAGCCTGGTACGCAAAGCGCTGATAGAACGCGAAATCCTGCTGCGCTCCGCACCGCACATCATGCATCCTTTACGCTTCGTCATGCCGCACGATAAGGGACAGCGCCCGACCTGGATGATACGTGCCGGCTTATTCCTGTATGACCATTTGGCCAAACGCGAGCTACTACCCGGTTCGCGCGGCATCAATTTGCGTACGCATACCGCCGGCAGTCCGTTAAAGGAAGAATTCAGCAAGGGCTTCGTCTATTCGGACGGCTGGGTGAACGATGCACGCCTGGTCGTATTGAATGCAATCGCGGCCGCAGAACAAGGCGCGCGCATACTGACACGTACCGCTTGCGTCGCCGTCACGCGGCATGCAGATAAATGGCAAGCGACCATGCGTAACAGGGATAACGAAGAAATCCAGGTGGAGGCAAAGCTGCTGATCAATGCCGCCGGTCCCTGGGCCGCCAGCTTCCTGCATGACACCGTACATGGCCGCAGTGGCAAAAAGCTACGCCTGATCAAAGGCAGCCACATCGTCGTCAGGAAATTATTCGATCATCCCTATGCCTACATCTTCCAGCATCCGGATGGCCGCATCGTGTTCGCGATTCCGTATGAACAAGACTTTACGTTGATAGGCACTACCGATATCGACTATCACGGCGACACCGATCGCGTCAGCATAGACGCCAGCGAGATCAGCTATCTGTGCGAACTGTCCAATCACTACTTCAAGCAAGCCATCAGTCCGTCCGATGTCATATGGTCGTACTCCGGCGTGCGTCCGCTGGTGGAAGACGTCGGCGATGACGACAATGAAAAAGCATCAGCGGTGACACGTGATTACAAACTCGCGCTCGATACCGATGCTGCGCCCGTGCTCACCATCTTCGGCGGCAAGATCACCACCTTTCGCAAACTGGCGGAAGAGGCGGTCGACCTCATCGCTCCCATGTTCGACAACCGGCATGGCGCATGGACTGCAGACGCCATCCTGCCGGGAGGCGACATCTACGGTGCGCGGACAAACAACAAGGCGGTACTGGAATTCGACGAGTATGTGCACGAACTACAGCAAGAGTATGCGTGGCTGCCAGCCGCACTGGTTGAGCGCTACGCCCGCGCTTACGGTACGCGTATAAAACTATTGC
>JBEBUE010000071.1:0-9631 GCA_040393485.1 Herminiimonas sp. | reverse complement strand
ATGCGGCAGATACCGTCGGACACGGAAATGACCGTGCCTTGATTGCGAATCTCAGCGCTGTCGCTAAGCCCTTGAATCCGGCTCTTGATCAGTTCGCTGATTTCAGACGGGTTGAGTTGCATATAAACTCCTAAAATTTTTCTCTGTAGCTTAGGCTAGGGGCCCGGCGACGATTACGCAGTCAACGCAACTTGCATCTGTTGCAGTTTCGCGCGCACCGAGGTGTCGAGCACTTCATCACCGACAACGACGCGCACACCACCGATCAATGCGCCATCAACGGCGACTGTCGGGTTGAGCTTGCGGCCGAATTTCTTTTCCAGCGTTGCGACCAATTCGGTCAACTGCGCGGACGACAGTTCAAACGCGCTGACGATTTCTGCGTCAGCTGCGCCTTCTTGCGCATTTTTCAATGCGTGGAACTGAGTCGCGATTTCCGGCAACAGCGTCAAGCGGTCGTTTTGCACCAGCATGTTGATGAAGTTTTTCGCTTCAGCGCCAACCGGCGATTTGAGCGCCGAAATGAATGCACTAGCGATCAGTTCATCCGTTGCCTTTGGGTTGTGCGCCAATGCATAGACATCGGGATTCGCAGCAACCTGTGCCATTTCGGAAACCAGTTCAGACCAGCTGTTCAAATCCGCGGCTTTCGCCACACGGAACAGAGCTTCGGCGTAAGGACGGGCAATCGTTGCGAGTTCGGCCATGATTACAGCTCGGCTTTCAGTTGGTTCAACAGATCGGCGTGAACAGCAGCATTGACTTCGCGCTTCAGGATTTGCTCAGCGCCCTTAACTGCCAGGGTAGCGACCTGGTCACGCAATGCTTCACGTACCTGGGTTGCTTGCTGATCTGCATCTGCTTTAGCTGCGGCCAGGATGCGTGCAGCTTCTTCAGCGGCAGTTTTCTTGGCTTCTTCAATAATGCTCAGTCCGCGCTTCTCAGCATCGCTGATACGCTTTTGACCTGCTTCTTGCGCGGAAGCGAGTTCTGCCTGGGCGCGCTTTTCAGCGACAGCCAAATCAGACTTGCCACGTTCGGCTGCTGCCAAACCATCCGCGATCTTCTTGGCGCGCTCATCGAGCGCATTCATCAGTGGCGGCCACACGAATTTCATCGTGAAGCCTGCCAGGATGAAGAAGACCACGAACTGCGCAATCAAAGTTGCATTTAAGTTCATGGTAATTCCTTCTCTAAGTATCGTGTGCCGAAAATATCTTCAGCGTGAGAACCGGTAAAACTACCGAATTACTTAGCGATGAACGGGTTTGCGAATGCGAACAACATAGCGATACCAACACCAATCAGGAACGCAGCATCGATCAGACCAGCCAACAGGAACATTTTGGTTTGCAATGTGTTCATCAATTCTGGTTGACGAGCAGATGCCTCAAGGTATTTGCCACCCATGATAGCGATACCGATACAAGCGCCGATCGCGCCCAGACCAATAATCAAACCACAAGCCAGTGCAACAAATGAGAGGTCAGTCATAACAATTCCTTCAAAGTTAAAGTTAAATCAAAAAGTTAAATCAAAAAACCAAAAAGCTTATTTCTTCAATTCAGTTAATGCGCTTCATGAGCCTGGCCGATGTACACCAGTGTCAGCATCATGAAAATGAACGCCTGCAAGAAGACGATCAGGATGTGGAAGATTGCCCACAAACTACCTGCTACCACATGACCCAAGAAACCGAACGCGGTAGCGGTCGAACCCAGCAATGCAATCAACAGGAATAACAGTTCGCCGGCGTACATATTGCCGAACAACCGCATCGCCAGGGAGACGGTTTTTGCTGCGAATTCAATGATGTTCAACAAGAGGTTGAACGGCGCGAGCCAGATACCAAACGGTGCGGCGAAGAGTTCGTGGATGAAGCCACCGAAACCTTTGATTTTGAAGCTGTAGTAGATCATCAAAGCGAAGACGCCGAGTGCGATACCCATGGTGCCGTTCAGGTCAGCAGTAGGAACTGCGCGATGATGTGTGATCAGACCGTCGAGACCGACAGCGTGGAAGAATGCGGAGAACATGTCGACTGGCAGGAAGTCCAGCGAGTTCATCAGCGCGACCCAGACAAATACGGTCAGTGCCAATGGAGCGATGAAAGTACGGTCGCCGTGAACGATTGATTTGGCCTGGTTGTCGACCATTTCAACGATCATTTCAACTGCAGCCTGGAAACGACCTGGTACGCCGGAAGTTGCTTTGCGAGCTGCCAGGTACATAAATAAACAACCAAGTACACCTGCAAGTACGGACCAGAAAACCGTGTCCATATTGATGATCGAAAAATCGACAATCTTGTCTTGGTGCTTGGTAGAAAAATGTCCGAGATGGTGGACGATATACTCGGAAGCCGTCGGTGCTGCGTGATCAGTCGCCATGTTAATGCCTAAATAATAAGATTATGTAACTCTTCAGTGCCACGACGAACGCGGCGACTAGCGCCAGCAAATTCAAATCGCGGTACAACCAGACAACCGCACCCAACAAAGCGATCGTCAATGCAATCTTGATAAATTCTCCGATGAAAAAAGTCATCGGATTAACGGATTCGGATTTTTGCGCAGCGGAAAATAGACGTAGCGCAAACAAACCATTCGGCACCACGCAACACAACCCTCCCAACAACGCCGAGTACAGCGCAGGCATTCCGGCAATCAAACCGGCAATAATGCTGGCTATTACCGTTGTCGCGAGTTGCAGGAGGACGACGGGCAGCATACTGGTCCAAATGATGCAGTCCTTTGGCGACCCTCACGATCGAGCTACTCGGACTGGAGTGAATACAAACTAAGTCGTGCGTTCCATGAAGCCACGGGATTATAAGGGCTTTCCTTCGCCACCGTCAAACGTTTGCTATGTGAAAAACACGTAGCTCCGTTGCAAATCAAGCCTTGTGGATGGAATTGTTTGTGTTCCGTCTGCCTTCTATCTATGCGGCAACAGAAATTAGATGTTTAACAAACATTTAACGCGATGTTGCAGCGGAACAACGTCGACGCAGGCCGATGGAAACACAGATTAGGCCACCGTTTTGCTGGCAATGGACAGCAAAACGGTCATGCGGGATCAGGCCGTAACGCGCAACTTGGCAATAATGCCGTCCAACGCATCCAGGTCAGCAAAATCGACGGTTAATTGGCCTTTGTTTTTTGCACCCAGCTTGATTTCAACCTTGCTGGCGAGCAAATCTGACAACTCTTCTTCCAGGCGCGTGATGTCACGGGATTTTTCCTTGCCGTTGCTGCGCGGTTTGTTGGCGCCGTTCTGTTCCAGCGTCGAGCGCACCACCAGTTTTTCCGCTTCGCGGACCGACATGCGCTTGGCGACCACCTGATTGGCGAGTGTAATCTGCGACGCGGCATCTACTGCCAGCAAGGCGCGTGCGTGACCCATGTCGATATCGCCAGCCATTAACATGGTTTGCACCGGCTTGGCCAGGTTCAGCAAACGCAGCAGGTTGGATACCGCACTACGCGACCGGCCAACCGAGTTAGCCGCCTGTTCGTGTGTGAAATTGAAATCGGCGATCAGGCGATGTATGCCTTGCGCTTCTTCCAGTGGATTCAAATCTTCGCGCTGGATGTTTTCAATCAGCGCCATCGCCGCCGTCGCTTCGTCGTCAACTTCCTTGACCAGGACAGGCACTTCCGTCAGGCCGGCCAGTTGCGCGGCGCGGAAGCGGCGTTCACCGGCGATGATTTCATAACGTTGACGACCGTTACCCGAAGCAATCGGACGCACCAGGATCGCCTGCAACAAACCCTGGGCCTTGATCGATGCCGCCAGTTCATTCAGCGCACCCTCATCCATGCGGGTACGTGGCTGGTATTTACCGGCTTGCATATCGGTGACTTGCAAGACCGAAGGCGCGCCAGGCAGTGCCGCAATCGCTTCATTAAAATCGGAAGCACCGCCCAGCAATGCCTCGAGACCGCGACCCAAACCTTTTTGTTTTTTGGTGACCATAATTCCTGACTCACATTCTTTGATTGTTTGCGGATAGTCGCCCGTTGCGCCCTCACCCGCATCCTATTTAAATCGTTTTAATCCGTTCAACCATTTCCGCACCGAAGGCGAGATACGCTTGCGCACCCTTGGCAGACGGATCGAAGTTAATCCCCGGCATGCCATACGATGGCGCTTCCGCCAGACGCACATTGCGCGGGATGATGGTCTTGAATACCTTGTCGCCGAAATGCTGTTCCAGTTGCGACGATACTTGCTGCGATAAAGTCATGCGTGGATCAAACATCACACGCAGCAGACCGATGATTTTCAAATCGGTGTTGAGTTTGGCATGTACTTTTTTGATGGTGTTGACCAGGTCGGACAAACCTTCGAGTGCATAGTATTCACACTGCATCGGAATGATGACACCGTGCGCTGCGCACAAACCATTCAGCGTCAGCATGGACAAAGCCGGCGGGCAATCGATCAGCATGAAGTCGTATTCTGCATCGACTACACCCAGCGCATCCTTCAGGCGCTTTTCGCGATTGTCGAGCTCAACCATTTCCACTTCCGCACCAGCCAGTTCACGATTGGCAGGCAAGACATCAAACCTGCCGGTCTCTGATCTCACGCGCGCGGTCGCTACATCTGCCATGCCGAGCAACACTTCGTAGATAGACGATTGCAACTCTGCCTTGTTGATCCCTGCACCCATCGTGGCATTACCTTGCGGATCAAGATCCACCAGCAATACGCGCTGATTCAATTGCGCCAACCCTGCTGCCAGATTCACTGCTGTGGTGGTCTTACCGACCCCGCCCTTTTGATTCGCAACGCAAAATATTTTTGCCATATTCTCGTTCTAGTTAGTGGTCAAACATTCCTGGATCAATCAAGTACTGCTACTGCTCTGCTTACTTGCCTGCACTGTCCTGCCTGGTCTTGACCAGCTTGGCCGTATCAAATCCTTGTGCTGTTACGCGATTCACCAATGCTTCATATGCAGCTTCCGGCACCGTCGGTGTACGTGACAGTACCCACAGATAATCACGGCTGGGGCCACCCACCGCTGCCAGCGTATAGTCCGCATCCAGATCGATGATCCAATAGTCAGCCCAGACATACGGAATCCAGCTCAGCCAGTCAGGAGCAAAGCGCACCTTCAGTTTGGCATTAGTGCCGGTATCATCCACACGTGCACGTCCGACAGCTTCATCTATCTTGCCGCCAGCCTGCAGGCAACGATTGGTGACATCGATATCCCCGTCTGCGCGCTTGACGTATTGCGCGGTTACATTCGCGATGCAGTCATCCTGAAAGCGATTCGGAAAGCGTGCGATCTCATACCACTTGCCGGTGTAGCGCGCTAGGTCAACACTGACGACGGTACTCACCTGCTGCGCCCACGATGGTGCTGTCAGGCATGCAGCCAATAATGCGGTAGTGATCAGCAGCTTTTTCATGACTCTGTCCTTTTGATAAAAACCAAATGACGTTCCGCCTGCAAAGTCGGTACTTGCAAGGCACGCACTTCGCTGACTTGCCAGCCTGACGGCAAACCCGCGACTTCACCATCCGGTGCAACGCCTTTAAGTGCGATGTACTGTCCGCCATCTGCCAACAGATGTTCCGACCAATTGACGAAATCGGATAAGTCAGCAAACGCACGTGAGGTGATCACATCAAATTTCTGCGGTGCCTGCCATTGTTCCACGCGTGCCGTGTGCACGCTGACATTACTTAGGTTGAGCTCTGCTTTTACTTGCGTGAGGAAGGCTGTTTTTTTATGTACGGTATCTATCATCGAGATACGCATATCAGGCTGTGCTTCGGCCGCCCATATTGCCAACACGATGCCAGGCAAACCACCGCCCGCACCGACATCCAGAACATTCTTCGCACCGGTAAAAGCAGAGACCGCCGCCAATGAGTCCAGCAAATGCTGGGTCACCATTTGCACCGGATCACGCACCGCGGTCAGGTTGTAGACCGAATTCCATTTCGCCATCAAGGCCAGGTAATCGATCAGCTTGGTGATTTGCGCTTCACTCAGGTTCAGCGATAAATCGCGCGCGCCCTGGATCAGCAATACGGTTAATGCGGGACGATCAAATGCCTTCATGCAGCAGCTTCAGAAGTAGGTGGTAATGCAGCGAATTCCTTGAAACCGCCTTTTTTCAGATGGACCAGGAGCAAGGAAATCGCGGCCGGCGTCACACCGGAGATACGCGAGGCCTGGCCCAGCGTTTCCGGTTTGTGCTTGCACAGCTTTTGTCGCACCTCAAAGGACAGGCCTTTGACTTCCATGTAATCGAACTCTTGCGGCAACTTCAGGTTCTCGTAGTAATCATGACGCTCGACTTCCTTGGCCTGACGATCGATGTAGCCGGAGTACTTCAGTTGGATCTCGACTTGCTCACGTACCGCATCTTCGCTCACGCCCGGACCCGCCAGATCCTGCCCATCCACGCCCTTCAGGCTCATGAGTGTTTCATAGCTGACATTCGGGCGACGCAGCAAGTCAGCGAGCGCATACTCACGCTCTATCCCTTTACCCAGCACACGCTCTGCTTCAGCAGCTGCTAACACACGTGGGTTGACCCAGGTCGAACGCAAGCGTTCCAGCTCCCGTGCCACCGCTTCGCGCTTGGCTTCAAACACCGCCCATTGCGCATCGCCGACGCAGCCGAGCTTGCGCCCGATCTCGGTCAGGCGCATATCGGCATTGTCTTCGCGCAAGCTGAGGCGATACTCAGCCCGACTGGTAAACATACGGTAAGGCTCCAGCACGCCCTTGGTAATCAGGTCATCGACCAATACGCCGAGGTAGGCTTCATCACGGCGTGGCGTCCAGGCATCACGCTCCTGCGTTTGCAGGGCGGCATTGATACCCGCCAACATACCTTGTGCCGCAGCCTCTTCATAGCCGGTAGTACCATTGATTTGTCCGGCAAAAAACAAGCCCTGGATCACTTTGGTTTCCAGCGTCGACTTCAGACCGCGCGGATCAAAGTAATCGTATTCAATCGCATAACCCGGACGCAGGATGTGCGCATGCTCGAGGCCGCGCATCGATTGCACCAGTGCCAGCTGAATATCGAATGGCAGGCTGGTCGAGATACCGTTTGGATAGAATTCATTGGTCGTCAGACCTTCCGGTTCAAGGAAGATTTGATGCGATTCCTTGCCGGCAAAGCGATGTATCTTGTCTTCGATGGATGGACAGTAACGTGGCCCCACTCCTTCGATCACGCCGGTGTACATAGGACTGCGATCCAGTCCGCTACGGATCAGGTCATGAGTTTTTTCATTGGTATGCGTAATCCAGCAAGGCATTTGCTTGGGATGCATGGCAACCGAACCCATCGCCGAAAATACCGGGATGGGATCCAGATCGCCGGGTTGTTCCAGCATCACGGAGAAATCGATAGATCGACCATCGATCCGTGGTGGCGTACCAGTTTTCAGGCGACCTTGCGGTAGCTTCAATTCCTTCAGACGCGCAGACAGGGAGATCGCTGGCGGATCACCTGCACGGCCAGCCGCATAATTATTCAGGCCTACGTGTATCTTGCCGTCGAGGAAGGTACCGGCAGTCAGCACCACTGCCCTGGCCTCGAACTTGATCCCGACCTGGGTTACCGCACCAACCACGCGATCACCTTCCACCAGCAAATCATCGACCGCTTGCTGGAACAGCCACAAATTAGGCTGGTTTTCCAGGCGTGAACGTATCGCCTGCTTGTACAGGATACGGTCGGCTTGGGCACGGGTAGCGCGAACCGCTGGCCCTTTGGACGAATTCAGGATGCGAAACTGGATACCCGCTTCATCGGTAGCGATTGCCATAGCACCACCCATCGCATCGACTTCCTTGACCAGATGGCCTTTGCCGATACCACCGATAGATGGATTGCAGGACATTTGCCCCAGGGTTTCTATGTTGTGCGTGAGCAAAAGCGTTGTTTGCCCCATGCGTGCAGAAGCCAGTGCGGCCTCCGTTCCGGCATGGCCGCCGCCAACTACGATGACATCAAATTTGGTAGGAAAGATCATGGTGCGCCTCGATGAGACCTTATGTAAGACCTTAGGTATTACATTAAGCAGAGGCGAGATTATAAAGTCTTTTTGCTTTAATTTCCCCGCAAGCCGAATTTAGCCGCAAATTAAGCCACGTTTTGTTTCACGTGAAACATAAGTTTGCCCTGATGCACACTGCCCTAACGAAGGAAGGCATCGTAAATACTTTTTAAAATCAGCGCGGAAACCACGATCAGGAATATCTTGCGTACGAAACCACTGCCATGTCGTATCGCCAGACGTATCCCCAACAAGGAACCCAGCACATTACATATCGCCATCACTGCTGCCAGCTTCCACAACAATTCCGAGCTATAACCAAACCAGAGGATGGCGGCAATATTGCAGGCGACATTGACCACCTTGGCCACCGCCGATGCACCCAGGAAGTCAAAGCCAAAGAAACGGACAAACAGGAAAACCAGGAAGCTACCCGTACCCGGGCCGAAGAATCCATCATAAAAGCCAATCCCGGCACCCACCAGGATGGCGATCCCCTTCTCTTTTCCACCTATATGCATAGGGGCATGGACGCTGCCGAAATCTTTCTTTTTATAGGTATAGATGGCAACTGCAGCCAGGATGAAAGGCAGCAATTTGCGCATAAATTCCGAAGGAATCTGCGTCACAGTAAAAGCACCGATGAAAGCAAAGGCAAAAGCAGCCATGGCGGCAGGTGCGGCCGTACTCCATTGCAGCTTCACTTTACGGGCAAATCCGACCGCCGCCGCACTGGTACCGCAGACACTTGCCAGCTTATTGGTACCCAGCAGGGTACCCATGGAAGCATTGGGAAAAGCAGAAAATAAGGCTGGAATCTGGATCAAGCCACCACCACCGACGACTGCATCTATCATCCCGGCTACAAATGCGGCCGCAGCCAGAAATACATAATCAGTCATGCTTGATCCAAAAATTCATAAGCTGTCGACCGAGTGGCGACAGCACCCACCATATATTTATGCGCCAGTTTTCCCTGTAGCGCGCATCAATTGCGCAGCTTTTTCCGCAATCATGATGGTAGTCGCACTGGTATCGCCGGCAATAATCACCGGCATGATGGAAGCATCCGCAACCCGCAATCCGGCCACCCCCATCACCTTTAACTCACTATCCACCACTGCCCGATGATCACCAGTGGCCCCCATTTTGCAGCTGCCAACAGGGTTGCTGCCAGCAATGGCAATCTGGCTGGCAAGATGATGTGAGTCTGTTTCCTGATGGGATGTCGGCTTGATTTCCTGCGGTGCATAAGGTTGCAAGGCTGGCGCAGCCACAATTTTACGCGTCAATTGAATGGCTGCAGCAGCTATATTGCGGTCTTCGTCTGTACTCAGGTAATTCATCCTTATCGCCGGAGCAGCAGAGATATCTGCGCCCAGTATCCTTACCTGGCCGCGAGATGTTGGCTTCAGGTTGCTGACATTGACAGTGAAGGCAGGGAAAGCATCTGTCTCCGGCCCGACTTCTGCCTGCGACCACGGCTGGACCTGATAGGACAAGTTTGGTCTGGCTTGCCTTGGGTCTGAACGCACCATGGCACCCAGGGGTGAAGGTACTGTTGATACCAGGCCATTTTTCTTGAAGA
>JBEBUE010000070.1:0-9652 GCA_040393485.1 Herminiimonas sp. | reverse complement strand
GTCATGGTGGTGCCTGCTTGCTCGACCAGTTTGCTGCCAGCGTCCACTTTGCTGACGGAATCATCAATCAGCGTTTTGATTTCTTTTGCAGCAGCGGCGGAGCGTTGTGCCAGGTTACGCACCTCGCTTGCGACTACCGCAAAACCGCGACCTTGTTCGCCTGCACGTGCTGCCTCGACCGCTGCGTTGAGCGCCAGGATATTGGTCTGGAAGGCGATGCCGTCGATGACGCCGATGATGTCGACAATCTTGCGGGCCGATGTATTGATGGAGTCCATGGTGTCGACTACGTCCGAAACCACACTACCGCCCTTCACCGCCACGCTGGATGCCGTGATAGCCAGTTGATTGGCTTGACGCGCGTTATCAGCATTTTGCTTGACGGTAGAAGTCAATTCTTCCATCGATGAAGCAGTTTCTTCCAGCGATGCAGCCTGCTGTTCGGTACGGCTGGATAGATCCAGGTTGCCAGCGGCGATCTGTGTGGTCGCAGCGCCGATAGTGGTGCTGCCCTGCCGTACTTGCTGCACGGTATCCGTCAGGCGAGCCTGCATTTTTTGCAGACCCTGCATCAGGATGCCCATTTCGTTTTTTGATTTCACGACGATATTGCTGGTCAGGTCGCCAGAGGCGATCGAATCAAAATGGCCTAACATTTCTTGTAATGGATTGTTAATCGCACGGATCAGGAACACTGCAGAGATCGCGACAGCGACCAGGCCGAACAGCACACCGACGATGGCGGCTATGCGGAATTTATCAAACAGGGACTGACTCTGTGCGTATCCGGCTGCGGCATTTGTCATTTGAAGTTCAACCAGTGCATCGGTACTTTTGGTTAAATCCTGGAACAGCGCCGACATCTTGTTCAGCAAAATGCCTTCCGCTTCATCAATCCGGTGTTCGCGCAGTGCCGCGACCAATTGCTGATTACCGGTTTGAAGATAAGCCTGACGCTTGGCGGTGACCTCTTCCGCCAGCTTCTTTTCTGCTTCATTGGCTACTGGTAGCGCCAGGTATCTGTTCCATTCGCTGTCTGACTGCTTATAGAAGTTTTCTGCGCGTTCCAGTGTGCGTTCCGCACCCGCTTCGTTTGGTCGCATCGCCACGCGGTTCAATGCAGCACGTGCTTGCAGCAAGCGCGTCATCATCAGATTGATGGCATCCGATGACGGCATTTGATTGGTGTATACCTCTTTCAAAGTATTGTTCGTGGTCTGCAGGCCAAATACGCCCATGGCACCACCAACGATCAACATACAGCCCATGAAGGCCATGGTTAAAATAAGTCTTAGCTTGATAGATAAGTTGTTCAGCATGATTGTCAGTTTGGTTTAAGTATTGGGCAGTTATGCATCAGGCAGCGAGTTTTTCGATCAGGCCCATGTCGGCCGAACTCATTAATTTGTCGATATCCAGCAGGATTAGCATGCGCTCTTCGACCGTGCCGAGGCCCAGCAGGTAATCGGTTTCGACGATAGAACCCATTTGCGGCGCTGGTTTGAGTTGCTCGTTCGTGAGTGTGATGACATCTGACACACTATCGACCACCATACCCATCACGCGGCCGCTGATGTTCAGAATAATGACAACTGTGAACTGATCGTAAGTCGGTGTTCCCAGGTTAAATTTGATGCGCATATCAATGATGGGCACGATGATGCCGCGCAAATTGACTACGCCTTTGATGAATTCCGGGGCATTGGCGATACGGGTAACGGTGTCGTATCCACGCAGTTCCTGCACTTTTTGTATGTCGATTCCATACTCTTCCTTGCCCAGGGTAAAGGCGAGAAATTCAAGTGAACCAGGCAGGCTGGGCGGTTGGGAGGTGTTCATGAGATGACCTTTGGAGGCAAGTAGATAAATTTCTTTGGAGAAACTATCGGAAGTATATTCGCCTCACATTTTTGCAGTCAGCTTGACCGTAAAAAAATGTGCCGACAGCACATTAATCCAACACTTATTTGATACACCGACATCGAAGATGAAGGCCATCGCCAATTCCATTATCAAGCTTGCCATGCTTCCTTCACGAAAGGCTAACGCGTTGACAGACGTTTACTGACGACAACAGGTAAAGACGCATGCAGGCGCATCGTCGCATTGAAAATGAAGCAGAAATGAAGCAGAAATAAAGCGGCCACGTGCGAACCCGCACATGGCCCTAGGTGTGTTTTAGGTAGTACTTTAAGCAGTGTTTCAGAGCGTGCCTGGGACTGCTACAAACAAAGGCATACCTCTACTTGTCGCTACCCGGGATATGCAGATACCAGAACAAAGCCTGTTCTTTGAGCGCAGAATCAGTCGGTAAAGCGTCGTACAAATGGGCATCGTAGCCGGCCAGTTTGAAGCCCATTCTTTCGTAGAATTTGCAGGCCGATGCATTGTTGTGCTGGGTTTCTGCCCGCAGACCCGGCAAGCCGGTTTCGCGTGCCCAGCCCACTGCGGCATCAACCAGTTTTGAAGCGCAGCCGCCGCGCCGTACTTGCGCATCTACCGCTATATCATCGATCGACGCATAACCATTCCAGTATTTCGATACAGCGAGGTGGCCAACCGGCGTATCGCTGCCATCAACTGCGATTAACAGCGCCACGTCGGCGCGATCCAGGTACTGCACCATACTGGAAAGCTCAATGTCATAGCGTTTGGTATAAGGCTCGACATTCTGGAACTCGCTCAAACGCGGTCCGGTAAACGGTCCGATCGCAACAGAATCGACGACAAAAGAATAATCGTTATAGCTTAACTTTTGCAGGTCATCTACTTTGGCTTTTCTTACGGAGAGTTCGTTCGGATTCATACATGCTTCCTGTGCTGGTAAATGTTGGCGGCCGGATGATCGTACGTGATGTCCAGACAGTTACAAATTGTAGAGGAAATATGCGTCACTGACTGATAGTTGCGCGCAGATTATTGCAACAGACCGGCGATCCCGGCACAGGCGCGATGCTCGACAGCAATGAAAGTGTCGGCGTGAATGAAGCGTGCGAAATGTACCCGCAGCCTTAGTGATCCATGCTGCCGCGACGCAAGCGCTACTAGCGTTGCGTCGCGGCAGTGGGAACCTGACGCCGGTGAACGACGCCATCAAAACGTAGCAGCCCGCTTGCGATAAGCGGGCTGTCGATTTACCAGACGTGGTTGTACATCACCCGCAATACTGCACCGGTAGCCGGCAGCCGGCTGGTGTTATTGCTGTTACGCATGAGCTGGCTATACGCCGGTATGTAGAACTTATTAAACAGGTTCTCGATACCCAGCGTCACCGTATCTTTCTTCGTGAATGCATAACGGCTGATCAAATCTACCGTGGTGTAACTATGCACATCGCGACGACCAAAGCCTTCGACGCCGTTCAGACGATAATCACGCGAACCGAAGTACGTTGCCTGCAAACGGTTGCTCCATTGCTCGGTCGGCTTGTACTGTACGTATGCAGTGACTTTGACTGGAGGAATGCGATAACCAGTCATGTCCTGGTCAGCTTTACCGGCCGGACGCTCCTTGCCCTGCATGTAAGTAAAGCTAGCACCGCCGCCCCAGTTTCCTGATGGCAGGTAATCGAGGCTGGCTTCTATACCTTTGATTTTTTCTTGCGTACGGAGCAGCACCAAACCATTGTTCAGGCTTTGCACGTCACCCAGCTTCGATGTGGTTTCGAAAATCGCCAGCGAACCCAGAACGTCGCCAAATGCACCGCGCCAGCCCAGTTCATAATTATTGGTTTTTACCGGTGTCAGCATCGACGACGCCAGGTTAAAGTTGGCATCTGCATTGCGGATAATGACGCCGATATCCGGCAACTGGAAGCCCTGGCTGAAGGCTGCATAAACTTCATGATCCTTCACTGGCTTGAATACAGCACCAGCGTTGTATAGCCATGCATCGTATTTGACGGTTCCACCTTTGACCGTTCCCGGCGTGGGTTTGGTGGTCTCCAACAGAGATACAAAATCATCAAATGATGCTCTCGATCGTTCGTAACGCACACCGCCTTCAAACGACCATTGTTCATTCAGTTTATGTTGCAACTGACCGAAAGCACCGATGGTGCGTGTTGTCAGTTCCGGCATATAGCTGACCGTACCGGTACGCTGGAAGATCCTGCCGCCGCTATTGTCATAGACAGTCGGATTGAATACATCCGCCGGCATATCGCTACGTTCCTGGTTCGCGTCCATACCCCATATCAATTTGGTCTTTTCAGATAACGGAGTCGTCAATGTCAGGCGACCACCGAATACATCCGAGTTCTGCATGACTTGATCGACGTTCTTGCCGCGATTTGCAAGTCCGCGCGCATCGAACGGCGTAAAGCGCGTGAAGTAATCGCGGTAGTAAAGTTGCGCCGACAATTCACTGCCAAAGAAATTGGTATTTTGGTAGTCCGCCGACAGCATGGTGTTTTCGATCTGATTCTGGTCGCTAAGCTGCAAGCCCTTGATCGGTCGTGCCACTGCAGAACCTGCAGGCAGTTTTGCTACTGATGGGTCGGAACCATAATCACTTTTTTGCGTTGCGACATAACGATTCATGGAAAGCTGCAAACGCTGGTCGCGATCTATCTTGAAACCGAGCTTGCCGCCGATCGCATAGTTATTACTGTCGAACAAATCGCCCTGGCTCGGTTCCGGTGCCAGACGGTTGCCTCGACCATCATAGGAACCGCCTATGTGTTGCAGTCCGATATTGAACGCATAGTCGACCACATCGGTAGAGCCGGACATGAAGTGATTGATTTCTGCGCCTATGCTGTCAGCACGTAGTTTGGATAATGAGGAATTCAGGCTTACCGTGGTTTCTGCATACGGTGCACCACCCGCCGGGCGCGTCGTGATCGCAACGACGCCACCGGTCGCACCAGCACCGTAGATTGCACTACTGCCGCGCAAAACTTCAACGCGCTGGATACTGCCGAGGCTGATCGTTGCGAGGTTGCGCGATGAGTCACGATTGGTGTTGATCGGAATGCCGTCAACCAGCAACAGCATATTACGACCACGCAGGGTCTGGCCGTATTCGGTTATGGTACGGCTTGAATCAGCCATGCCCGGAACCACTTTGCTCAGCAAGGAAGCAACACTGCCTGAAGCCTGGCGTAGCTCATCCAGCTCTTCCCTTTCGATGACGTTCACCTGGCGGGTCGAGCGGATCAGTTTGCTGTCCATCCGTTGCGCCACCACATCAATTGCCGGCAAGTCCTGTTGCTCCACATTCTTCTTGATGGCGACCGGAGCGGCTACGGCCACTGGTGCCGCGGTGACGGACTGGGTTCGCAGCGTGTAACCGCCATTAGGCAGACGTTGCGCCTGCAAGCCACTGCCCGTCAGCAAATGGGAAAAGCCGCCGGAAACAGAATATCTACCATTCATGCCTTTACTGAGTTTGCCCTCAGTCAGCGCGGCGTCAAATGAAAACGAAACTCCTGCCTTCGCTGCAAAAACGGCCAAGGTCTGGCCCAGCGGGCCTGCAGGTATGGCATAAGCCTGTGTCTGTTCGGCTACATCAGCTGCATACGCTTGCTGACTAAAGCCGACAGCACACGCAGCGAGCGCCCAAGGTGCTGACCGCAGTGCGATAACAAGCGTGGATAGTCGTGCAAAGGTGAAGTGTCGGCTTGGTAGCGCGACTTTGGTTTTATGCGATGTAACCATTTCTATGCCTTTCGATAATCAGATAGTGTTGCCTCTCACCTGATATGCCTAACGAAAGTCAAAAAGAGCTCATCATTTTGAAAATATTTTTAAAAATATTTAATGCGGGACGACGGTTACCCAGTAACGCGTCAGGTAGTTGATGCGTACCGGCATCGTTTGCTCCAGCGTGGCAAGCGTCTGGTCGGTGTCAGTTAATGAAAAAGCACCTGAAACCGGCAGGTTGGCGACACGCTTATCGTATTGCAGCTTGCCGGGACGATAACGATCCAGTTGAGCGAGGAATGTCGCCAGTGGCATTTTATGTGCTATCAACATGCCGTCTTCCCAGCTGGCAGCACCAGCATCCAGCGCGACTGGCGTGTCGGCCTGCTTGCTGTTAAAGGTCGCTTGCCGCTGGCTCGGCAAGACTGTTTTGGCAGTCGGTGCGTCGAGCGGACTGATTTCGATTGCCCCTTCCATCACCGCCACCTGGCTTTTCGCATCCTGTTGCCACACCGTGAAACGCGTACCGAGTGCACGTATGCTGCCCTCACGCACCTGTACTGAAAAAGACCGCGGCGGTGTAACCTGGTCTTTGGCGGTCGTCACCAGGATCTCGCCCTGACGCAGGATCAGGCGCCGTTGCGCATCATTGAAGACAACGTCCACTTCAGTATCTGTATTGAGGACCAGTTGCGTACCGTCATCCAGTGTGACTTCGCGTCGCTCACCGAGCGCAGTACGGTAACGCATACCTTCGCCCTGCAAGGTATAGCGATAAGCAAGCCAGCCGACCGGCAGCGCAAGCAGCAATGCAGCAATAGTCTTGACTGCCTTGCGTCGGTCTGCAGCGGCCAGGCTCTTTAAAGCACGCGCACCGGCTGGCGATACCTGCTGCATCTTGTTCGAAAATATCGAAGCCCGTTGCCATGCACGCTCATGATCAGCGCTGCGGGCGCACCATTCTGTCAGTTGCTGGCGACGAGCCGGATCAAGCTGGCCACTATGCAGCTCCATCAGCCAGAGTGCGGCTTCATCCAGTATCCGTTCGGGGATTGCACGCTCTGCGAGCACCTCAGTCATCGTTTTATTCATCGCCGGTAGTCGCAATGCAATGACGGAATGCAAGCACCATATGGCGTTTGATCGTACTCAGTGAAATATTCAGGAGGTCGCCTATTTCGGCATAGGACAAGCCATCGAGTTGCGATAGCAGGAAGGTTTGTTTTACTTTGGCAGGTAGTGCATCCAGCACGCTATCTATCTCAGCCAGCACTTCCAGTATCAGCATCCGTTCTTCCGGCGATGGATAGCTTTCTTCCGGTACCAGCAACAGCGCATCCAGATACGCCTGCTCCAGTTTCTTGCGTTGCAGATAGGTGCTGAGCAAACCTTTGGCGATGGTCGTCAGATAAGCGCGTGGCTCTCTTAGGTCCAGTGGCTTGTCAGCTCCCAGGATGCGGGTAAAGGTGTCTTGTGCCAGGTCGGCACCCAGATAATGACAATTCAGCCGACGTCCGATCCAGCCGGCAAGCCAACCGTGGTGCTCTGTATACAGAGCACCCACTTGCTGGTGGACGGTAAGCTGGGAGCTGGACATGGCAGTGCTGGGCAGGCCGGTAAATTACGGCGTCAGTAATAAGAATAATTCTCATTCTAATATGGCGCAGCTCTTTTTTGCAATGCTGATACAGCCCCTGCCCGTACCATTTACGCGTCAACGAATGTCGCTATAACAAGGCCCCGGCATCAATCCAGCTTGATCCTGATACCCACCAGCGCAACGTTATTGAGCAGTCCACCGCGACCAAGCTGGGCGTCATAGTTTGCGAACCAGCTCATGCGGCGGTTGATCGCGGTGGAAATGCCGATGCCGCTCCATGCCGTATCACGCGCCAGTCCGATACCCTGCACGTTAAAGACACTGCCTGGCGCTGCTGCGAACGCCGCCTGCAGGTTAAGATTGCCATTCGTCAACGCGTGATGCCATGCCGCATAAACTTGCAACTGGCTCTGACCTGCGAACCAGTGGAACGATGATTCATTACGCACGCCGAGCTGCGCTGACAGCTGGTGATAGTTCTGGCGCTCGGCAAGCAAGCCAAAGCTGCCGCCTGTCTCGGCAAAAGCGCCGCGTCGCAAACGGTCATAGCTGAGACCGGCAAATGGGGTCAGCACGCTATCAGCAGACTTAATCGCATAACCGGTCTCTGCGTAGGCAGACAGCATACGGTCGCTATGTTCACCTTGCAGGTTTTCGACACTCGCACCAGCCAGTGCGACGCGGTTCACCGTGCTGGAGATGGTCGCCATGCCGACACGCCCAGCGATATAAGCACCACTGGCTGCAGTCTTACCGCTGTCGTTGGTCGCTGGCAAATCATATCGACCATAGAGAGATACCCCGACATCCCTGCCCTTAGCCGTGCCACCCAATCGGTCGAAACTGGCCTTGCTGTCGGAGTAAGACACTGCAGCGCCAGCAATCGCGTGCTCACCGATTCGTTTATCCACACCGAACTGTCCACCCCACATGCCGGTACCGGCGCTGGCGTAACCGCTTTGCGACAGTTTGCCGGATGCGCCGAAAGTGGTACCCCACAAACCGGTACTGGTTTGCTTGTCCTGGCTGCCAAGCAAGGCCATACGATCGGACAAGGCGCGATTGACGGTTTGCGATTGCTGGAATGTTAAGGCTTGCGACGATGCATGGATCTGGCCGGAAAGACTATCCAGCGCATCGCCCAGCGCAGCAATGTTGGCGGTCTGCTGCAAGGCGGCAGCACTATTCAACAGTGCACTGCCATTGGGGTTGGCCGCAGCGGAAGCGTCAGCAAGCTGCATCATTTTTTCTACGTTCGCGGCGCTGTTCATGCGGGTCGCATCTGCTGCAAACGCCTGGGTGGCAACCAGCGTCGTCGAGACGCGCCGTATCGTGAGGTCAACTTCCTTGGGCTTGTACGTGACCTGTGCTGTAAGCAGCGGTGGAAATGCAGCCCCTACTGTCTGGAAGCCGATATCGCTGAAAGTATTCGTGACCGTACCGGCGCTCAGGATCGTTTTAGGCGTAGTGCTGGCTTGCGCAGTGACATAAGTAGTGGCGTTACCGCTACCGGTCGGCACGGTAGCAACGAAGTGCGAGTTACCGAGCGTCGCCGTGCCATCAACCACTAGCGTTGAATTAATATCGTTGGCAAGTATCGATGATGCCGAACCGGTGTAATTGCCGTTAATGGTCAAGCCTGTTCCGCTGTTATTGAGGCGGCCGTTATTGACCACGTTACCGCCTATGCGTCCACCATCACCGGACAGGTTGGCACCGGCGTCCACCTGTACACCTGAACTGACTGCACCTGTGATGTTGAGCGTGCCGCCGCTGACACGGCTGGTGCCGCTATAGGTATTGTTGCCGGATAAAGTCAGGCTGCCAGTACCACTCTTAATCAGGCCGGCATCGCCACCGATGTCGTTGCTGAAAGTGGATGACATGCCATTAAAACTGACATTTACATTTGCTCCGAGCGCGAGGCTTTGGGTAAACAAAGCGGGACCGTTCACTGCTTTCGCCGCATTCAGCAAGCCCCAGCCGTAGGTCGCGGTATCGTTCATGCTGGTGGCGGTCGACAAGATCGTCTGGCGTAACAGATCAGCATTCATCCATGGATAAACCTGTTGTACCAGTGCCAGCGCGCCAGTCACTGCCGGCGTTGCAAACGAAGTGCCATACACCCTGCCACCGGCACTTGGAGATACGAAATCGCCCGGCGCAGCCAGACACCAGTTGGCCGCCACGCCACAACGGTTGGCATAGCTGGAGATCACACCCGGCGTCGTATCGGAACTGGAATATCCTTGTCCGCCACCTGCTGCGTTGACGGCCGTTACGGCAATCCAGCCAGTTTGCAAACTCGGATACAGTGCGGGCAAACCGGCAGTCATGCTCGGCTGCGAACTGTAGTCATTGCCGGTAGCCCAGACAAACAACGATCCCTTCGCCACGAATGGTTGAT
>JBEBUE010000069.1:0-9679 GCA_040393485.1 Herminiimonas sp. | reverse complement strand
CTGATCGCTATCATTGCGGTTCATATCGCTTTGTTCTACGCACTGCGTAGCGGCCTGGTACATCAGGTAGCCAAAGTTTTGCCGCGCGAAATCTTTGCCGAATTCATTACCGAACGCCCCGCACCTGCCCCGGCCCCAAAACCAGCTGAACCCAAAACCGTTCCGGTCGTCAAAAAGCAAGTCACCCGCCCGACACCGCGTCCGGTTGTGACCGAGGCGCCATCACCACAAGCCATTACCGAAAATGTGACACCGGCGCCGCCATCGAATGAACCGCCGTCACCACCTGCGCCCTCCGCTCCGTCAGCGCCTTCGGTTCCTGCTACGCCTAAATTGATTTCCGGTGTTTCATACATCAATCCACCTCGCCCGGTATATCCGCCGCTCGATGCGCGCATGGGTAACGAAGGTACTGTAACCTTGCGCGTATTGATCAATGAAAAAGGCCGTGCCGAGAAAGTAGAAGTACAAAAATCTTCAGGCTCATTGCGCATGGACGATGCAGCACGGGATGCCGTGATGCGCGCATTATTCAAGCCTTATTTGGAAGATGGGAGACCAGCTCCTGCCTTTGCTATCGTACCAATTAATTTCACGCTAAATAGATAAGAAGGAATCATCATGGAAGTCAGTCCGTACGGTTTAGAAAGTTTGTGGGCACAAGGTGACTTTGTCACCAAGGGCGTCGCAATATTGCTGGTCGCTATGTCGATCGCATCGTGGTACGTCATCGCCACCAAAGCGCTGCAATTGATGCAGTACCGCCGCGCTGCACGCGCTGCCGGTCACGAATTCTGGGACGCGACCAGCCTGCCAGAAGGCGTGGCAACCCTGGGTGAAGCCAATCCATTTGCGGCCATCGCTGATGCCGGCGTGATCGCCATGCGTCACCATGAAGCGCACAAAGGTCATCTGCACGATCAACTGTCGGTCAGTGACTGGATCACCCTGTCCCTGCGTCAGGCAATTGACGAAACCTCGGCCAAGCTGCAAAGCGGTATGGCGGTCCTCGCATCGGTCGGCTCGACCGCACCATTCGTCGGTCTGTTCGGTACCGTTTGGGGTATCTACCACGCGCTGGTTGCTATCGGTACCTCTGGCCAAGCCAGTATCGATAAAGTCGCTGGCCCTGTCGGCGAAGCACTGATCATGACCGCACTCGGCCTGGCAGTCGCGATCCCTGCAACCTTCGGCTACAACGCGCTGGTTCGCGGCAACAAAAGCGTCATCGCCAAGTTGAATAAATTCGGCTTCGACCTGCATGCATTGTTCGTCACAGGCGCTCGTGCCAACGACACCAATACACCTGGTGCCAGTGGCGCCAAACTGGTTGCCGTCGGAGGTGCATGATGGCAATGGGATCCTTGTCGGAAGAAGACGACTTCAATCCAGAGATCAACACCACGCCACTGGTTGACGTGATGCTGGTATTGCTGATCATCTTCATCATGACCATCCCGGTGATGAATCATGCAGTGAAGCTTGATTTGCCGCATGCAGCAAACCAGCCTAACGAAACCAAACCTGAAACCATCAATGTATCGATCGATGCCGCTGGTCAGGTTTACTGGAACAACGAAGTCCTGGATCAATCGCAAATGCTGTCGCGCATTGCGGATGCGGCCAAAGTAACACCTCAACCAGAATTGCATTTGCGTGCAGACCGTCTCACACCGTACGAGAAAGTCGCGCAAGTCATGGCAGCAGCACAGTCAGGCGGACTGACCAAGATGGGCTTTGTCACCGAAGCACCGAAGTAAATAGTAGCGGTTTCAGAGCAGTCCCAATCCTGCCCTTACAAACCTAAAAAAACGCGCTCAGCAACTCGCTGCAGCGCGTTTTTTCTTTATGGATCCGGGACTTGACGACTATCCATCCACTCCGCGCAAAGCCGCGCCCAGCTTCACTTCAGCAATCGAAACACGAATGATTCCAGTTAGCAAAGTGAAGCCAAAATGATCATATTTTGGACTTCATGAGCTATCATGTGCGTTCTTTGCTGACCGAGCACTTTAACGATTGATAGTCGAAAGTGCAGCAGCCCGTCTTCCACATCACTTTCGAGGATCCCATGAAAGGTGACGCCAATATTATCAAGCTGCTCAATGCACAGCTTACCAATGAACTGACCGCAATCAACCAGTACTTCCTGCATGCACGCATGTATAAGCACTGGGGATTTGAAAAGATTGCAAAGAAAGAATACGAAGAATCCATCGGCGAAATGAAGCACGCCGACAAGCTGATCGACCGCATCTTGATGTTGGACGGCTTGCCTAACCTGCAAGCGCTGCACAAATTGATGATCGGTGAAAACACACCGGAAATGCTGGGCTGCGATTTGAAACTGGAAAAGCTCGCACAAAAAACTGTCAAGGAAGGCATCGCAGCATGTGAAGCCAGCGGCGACTACGTCTCACGTGAATTGTTCCAGTACATCTTGGACGATACCGAAGAGCATATCGACTGGCTGGAAACGCAACTCGACCTGATCGAAAAAGTCGGCATCCAGAATTACCTGCAAGCACAAATGATCAACGAGTAATACTGCTTCAAGCATCAACTGAAAAAAGGGCGCTATATGCGCCCTTTTTTATTCCAGATTTATCCCTCCCGCAATCCTGCCCTAAGCACATCCTTCTCACGCTATGATCGACGCCCTACGAATGGGATGCGACCAAGCAAACAGCGACGTTGCCACCCTGCCCTTTAATTCTTTTTGGGAATGCTTATGAAAGGTGATAGCAATATTATCCGGCTGCTGAACGCGCAGCTCACCAACGAACTGACTGCAATCAATCAGTACTTCCTGCATGCGCGTATGTACCAGCACTGGGGATTTGAAAAGATTGCAAAGAAAGAATACGAAGAATCCATCGGCGAAATGAAGCACGCTGACAAACTGATAGACCGCATCCTGATGCTGGATGGCTTACCCAATCTGCAGACACTACATAAACTCGGGATAGGCGAAAACGTCGAGGAAATATTGAATAGCGATTTACAATTGGAAAAAGCAGCACAAGCGACCGTCAAGGAAGGCATCGCAGCGTCGGAAGCCTGCGGTGATTATTTGTCGCGTGAACTCTTCCATTACATCCTGGACGATACCGAAGAACATATCGACTGGCTGGAAACGCAGCTCGGCCTGATCGCAACCATAGGCGTGCAGAATTATTTGCGCGCGCAAATGAGCGCTGAGTAGAAGAAGTAAGCAGTTGCTTACATAAACAAAAAGGGACGCCAGGCGTCCCTTTTTCTATACGACATTAGTTACTTATTTGGTCGGTACTGTTTCCTTGAATGAAGGACGTTCCGACAGTTTCTCCAGCAACTTTTCCAGGTTCGGATAATCAGTGCGCCAGGTAATTTCCGGGAAACGGAAAGTCATCCATTCCAGCGCACAACCCACCGCCACATCGGCCAATGTGTATTGATTGCCGGCGCAAAATGCCTTGTCTTTGAGGCCGACAGACATGGCTTTCAAACCATCGTGTACCTTCCGGCTTTGGCGATCCATCCACACCTGGCTTTGTTGCTCTGCCGGGCGCAAGGTACGCTCCAGGCGCAGCAGCACTGCGGCATCCATCACGCCATCAGCCAGTGCTTCCCAGCATTTCACTTCTGCACGCTCACGGCCATGCGGCGGGATCAGCTTACCAACAGGTGTCAACGTATCCAGGTATTCAACGATCACGCGAGAGTCAAACATCGCGCCGCCATCCTCCATCACCAGGCACGGCACTTTGCCGAGCGGATTAGATTCTTGTATCGTGGTTTCGGCACCCCACACGTTTTCAAGAACGAAATCGTAATCGATCTTTTTTTCCAACATGACAACACGTACTTTACGCACGTAAGGGCTGGCGAGAGAACCAATCAGTTTCATAGGTACTTTGCTTCTAAAATCGGAAGGCGATTATAACATCGGGGCCAAGCTAAAACCCGCCATCCTCCCGGACCACGCAATGGCGCTTTCGGGCTATAGCGACGCCAAAGTGGTAGAATGTCGGCTGCCTCAATTTGTGCCGTTTTTGTATTTCCGGCAGCTTTTTCAATCACGTCATAGCGCTAGTCGCCCATCATCATGCCTCTTTCCACGCTCTCCGCCCTGTCACCACTCGATGGCCGTTACGCCAGCAAAACCGATAAATTGCGTCCTATCCTGTCCGAATCAGGTTTTATGCACCATCGGGTCAAAGTGGAAATTGCATGGCTGCAAGCTTTGTCATCAGCTGGCTTTGCTGAAATCAAACCATTTTCGGCCAGCGCCAATGCATTGCTGAATAAACTGACGACCGATTTCACCGAAGCCGATGCGCAACGCATCAAGGATATCGAAGCCGTCACTAACCATGATGTCAAAGCGGTTGAGTACTGGCTGAAGGAACAGGTCAAGGACGTACCGGAGCTGGTTGCAGCGACCGAATTCATCCACTTTGCATGTACCTCGGAAGACATCAACAACACCTCGCACGGCATGATGCTCAAGGCGGCACGCGATACCGTACTGGTACCTGCACTGCAAGGCCTGATCAGCAAACTGACGCAACTGGCACACGATAACGCAGCGGTACCGATGATGTCGCGCACCCACGGCCAGCCAGCCAGCCCAACCACACTCGGCAAGGAAATGGCAAACGTGGTGGCTCGCCTGAAGCGCGCAACTGACCGCATCGCTGCTGTCGAAATCCTCGGCAAAATGAACGGTGCAGTCGGCAACTTCAATGCACACTTGTCGGCCTATCCTAACCATGACTGGCAAGCATTCTCGAAGGAAGTCATCGAGAAACGCCTGGGCCTGACTTTCAACCCGTACACCATCCAGATCGAACCGCATGACTACATGGCGGAATTGTTCGATGCCATCGCGCGCACCAATACCATCCTGCTGGATCTGAACCGTGACATTTGGGGTTATATTTCGCTCGGTTATTTCAAACAGTCGACCAAGGCTGGTGAAATCGGCTCATCAACCATGCCGCACAAAGTCAATCCGATCGACTTTGAAAACTCCGAAGGTAATCTGGGCATGGCCAATGCCGTGCTGAAACACATGGCAGAGAAGTTGCCCGTTTCGCGCTGGCAGCGTGACCTAACCGACTCCACTGTCCTACGCAATATCGGCGTCGGCTTCGGCTACGCGCTGCTGGCTTACGACAGCTGCCTGCGCGGCCTGAACAAGTTGGAAGTCAATCCGGTTCGCATTGCACAAGATCTGGATGAGACCTGGGAAGTATTGGCTGAACCGGTACAAACCGTGATGCGTCGTTACGGCATCGAAAATCCTTACGAACAATTGAAGGATTTGACCCGCGGTAAAGGCATTTCGAAAGAAGCGCTGCAGGAATTCATCGTCACCCTGGCTATCCCGCAAGAAGCCAAGGACCAGCTGCTGGCCATGACACCTGCAAACTACATCGGCTACGCCACCAAACTCGCCAAAGAGATCTAACTAGTGTCCCAGCCACTGAAGCCTATTAAAACAGGCTTCAGCACGCTGGGAATTATTTTGCTATATTAGTTCTAATTTGAACTAATAAGCAAAACACTATCTATGCGTCGATACACCCTGACAGCAATCGCGTTGCACTGGCTGATGGCCATTCTGATCATCGCCGCCTTCCTGCTGGGGTTAACCATGGTCGACATTCCCGGCCTCACTCCCACCAAACTCAAATACTTTTCCTGGCATAAATGGCTGGGCGTCACCGTTTTCGGACTTGCCTGCTTGCGTCTGTTATGGGCGTTGAGTCATCCTGCCCCTGACCATCCGACCAATATGGCTGAATGGCAGAAAAAGGCAGCGCGCGTATCGCATAGCCTGATGTATGTACTGATTTTTGCAGTCCCGTTGTCCGGTTACTTTTACAGCCTGGCGGCGGGTGTGCCGGTCGTGTATCTGGGTATCGTGCCGTTGCCGGTGTTCATCGGCCCGGATCCGGAACTAAAAGCCCTACTCAAGCAAGTGCACTACATCAGTAACGTTACGCTGCTCATCGTCTTCTGGCTGCATATCCTGGCTGTTATCAAGCATCAGTTCATAGATCGCGATCGCACGCTACAACGCATGCTTCCGTGAATTTAATCTTATCGAAAGGATCACCCATGTTCGCTCGCTCCCTCTCCGGCAAAACTACACGCTGGCTGGCTATCGCCGGTATCTGCCTGGCACTGCCGGCACTCGCCGCCACTGCGTTAAAAACAGATGCTGCCAAAAGCAAGGTCAGCATCGTCTTCAAGCAACTGAATGTGCCGGTTGAAGCTACCTTCAAGAAATTCAACGCGCAAATCAGCTATGACGCGGCCAAACCGGAAACCTCCAAAGCTAATGTCGACATCGACGTCAATGGCTTCGATCTGGGCGACCCGGAATATAACCGTGAAGTATTAAAAAAAGAATGGTTTAACGCTGCACAATTCCCGAAAGCGACTTTCGTTTCCAGCCAGATCAAACCTGGCGCTGCGGGCAAACTCGACGTCACCGGCAAGCTCACCATCAAGGGTAAAACCACCGATGTCAGCTTCCCGATTACCGTCAAAAAAGAAGGTAATAACCAAATCTTTGAAGGTGTCCTGCCTATCAAACGCCTGACCTACAACATCGGTGAAGGCGAATGGAAAGACACCAGCATGGTAGCCGATGAAGTCACGATTAAATTCCGTGTCGTCACCGCGCAATAGCAGTTCCGGTAACAACAAAAAGCAATTAATTAACCCTATACAGGAGTCATTTGAATGAAATCCAAACTTGCACTGATCTGTTTTCTGGCCGCTGGCGCGACAAGCTCCGCCTTTGCACAAACCTATACCATCGATCCGAGCCACACCTACCCAAGCTTCGAAGCTGATCACATGGGCATTTCCTTCTGGCGCGGAAAATTCGACAAAACCAGCGGATCGGTCGTGCTGGATCGTGCTGCAAAAACTGGCTCGCTGGAAATCGTCATCGATGCAAATTCGATCGATTTCGGCCATGCCAAAATGAATGAGCACGCAAAAGGCAAAGACATGTTCAACGTAGAGAAATTCCCTACCGCGACCTACAAAAGCAAATCGATCAAGTTTGATGGCGACAAACCAGTTTCAGTCGATGGCGAATTGACCCTGCTGGGCGTCACCAAACCAGTTACCCTCACCATCAATAAATTCAAATGTATCCAGCACCCTATGCTGAAACGTGAAGTATGCGGCGCTGATGCATCTGCTGAATTCAAACGCAGCGATTTCGGCCTGAACTACGCTTTGAACTACGGCTTCTCGCCTGACGTCAAACTGGCAATCCAGGTTGAAGCTGTCAAAGCAGACTAAGTAAGCGTAGCGGTTGTGTAACCATAAAAGCCGACGTTATACTCCGTCGGCTTTTTTAATTTCATAGGCAATAACTGGTTTTATGGCTGAACGATATCTCCGCAGCATCCGTCTCCTGGCTGAATGCTTTCATGCATTCGAACGCCAGTCGGGCGCCAATATACGCTGCCGTACCGGCTTGACACCATCCCAGTTCGACATCATCGCCACGCTGGGTAATACCTGCGGCATGAGCTGCAAGGAACTGGGCGAAAGAACCCTCATTACCAAAGGCACACTGACAGGCGTGCTAGACCGCCTGGAGGAAAAAGGCCTGATAACACGTGTCACCCAGATCGAAGACCGCCGCAGCACGCTGATCAAACTGACAGCCGCTGGCGAAGCCGAATTCAATCGTGTGTTCAGCCAGCAAATCGCCTTCGGCAAACAATCCTTCGCGCGCTATGACGCACAGGATTTCGACGCGCTGGACCGGGAGCTGACCAAATTGCACGCCAACCTGACTGGCTGCGAGCCCAAACAAAAGTACTGAAGCTATCCGTCATTTACGGACAATAAAAAAGCCGGCGTATGCCGGCTTTTTCTATATCAACGATGCTTAAACTACTGCACCGTCGTGTTCGTCTTTTTCCTTGACCGGTTTCAGCAGGTCTTCGCGCTTCACACCCAGCCACATCGCCAGTGCCGCAGCAACGAATACCGAAGAGTAAATACCGAAGCAGATACCAATCGTCAGTGCCAGCGCAAAGTAATGCAATGTCGGACCGCCGAAGAACAGCATCGACAACACCATTAACTGGGTCGAACCGTGTGTGATCATGGTACGGGAAATCGTGCTGGTAATCGCATGGTTCAATACTTCTGCCGTCGGCATTTTGCAGAAGCGTCGATCACGGAAGGTTTCTCGCACACGGTCAAACACCACCACCGATTCATTGACTGAGTAGCCAAGTACCGCCAGCACCGCCGCCAATACCGTCAGTGAGAACTCCCACTGGAAGAACGCAAAGAAGCCGAGAATAATCACCACGTCATGCAAGTTTGCGAGGATAGCCGATACCGCATATTTCCATTCGAAGCGGAAAGCGAGGTAAATCATGATACCAATCACCAGCGCACCCAGCGCCATCAAACCATCATGGGTCAACTCCTCGCCCACCTGTGGTCCGACGAACTCGACACGCTTCAGTTCGACAGTGCTGTCTTGCGCCTTCAGGGCACCGATCACGCGTTCGCTGATCTGTGCCGAATCTGCATTTTTCTGTGCAGGCAAGCGAATCAATACGTCTTGCGCCGTGCCGAAACTCTGCACCTGCATATCAACATAGCCGAGCTCGGTCAGCTTGCCACGCACACCTTCAATATCGGCAGGTTGCGAATAGGTGACTTCCATTACCGTACCACCGGTAAATTCAATCGACAGATGCAAACCCCGATGCAACAGGAAGAATACGGCAGCGACAAATGTCAGCGCAGAGATGATGTTGAAAATCAACGCATGGCGCATGAACGGGATATCTTTTTTGATGCGGAAAAACTCCATCACTTCCCTCTCAGTGCGACCGCCACTGTCTATATATCAGCTGGCGATCTATCTAAATACAATTCGATCCGTACGACATGAAGCGCCTTACAGACGCTTCACTTCCCACATATCAGTCAGCCGGTTTCCAGACCTGACCGATCGATACCGATGTCAATTTCTTCTTGCGGCCGTACCAGAGGTTGACCATGCCACGCGAAACGAACACAGCAGAGAAAATCGAAGTCAGGATACCCAAGCAGTGGACTACAGCGAAACCACGCACCGCGCCTGAACCGAAGATCAGCAACGCCAGGCCGGCAATCATGGTGGTGACGTTGGAGTCCAGAATGGTTGCCCACGCACGCTCAAAGCCCATAGAGATCGCTGTCTGCGGTGAATGCCCCGCTCGTAACTCTTCCCGTATCCGCTCGTTAATCAGCACGTTGGCGTCAATCGCCATACCCAGCGTCAGCGCAATAGCCGCGATACCCGGCAAGGTCAGCGTCGCCTGCAACATCGATAACAAGGCGATCAACAGCATCAGGTTGACGGCCAGTGCAAACACACTGAAGAAACCAAATGCACGGTAGTAAATGATCATGAAGATAGCGATACCGATGAAACCATACAGCGTTGCATCAAAACCTTTCTTGATGTTTTCAGCACCGAGTTGTGGTCCGATCGTGCGTTCTTCGATGATTTCCATCGGTGCCGCCAATGAACCAGCGCGCAACAGCAACGCGAGATCGCTTGCTGCTTCAGCCGAACCCATGCCTGTGATCTGGAAGCGTGCGCCCAGTTCATCACGGATGGTCGCAACGGTCAGGACTTCACCCTTGTTTT
>JBEBUE010000068.1:0-9684 GCA_040393485.1 Herminiimonas sp. | reverse complement strand
AAGAACACGACGGTAGCTGCCCGCAGCAACATCTATGCGAATGCCATTACTACAGGCAACGGTGGCAATGTCGCCATCTGGTCCAATGGCACCACCCGCTTCGATGGCGCGATCAGCGCACGCGGCGGTGCCAACAGCGGTAATGGCGGGCAGGTAGAAACTTCAGGCACCCAATTGAAAGTCAATCCAGGTGCGTCAGTCAACGTTGGTGCTGTCAACGGCAATGGCGGTAACTGGTTGCTAGATCCGACCGACCTGGTAATAGGTTCGATCGCCATATTGGGATCTCGCCCAATAACCTACAACGGCAGATCCTACTTGGTCAATTTAGATTCGTCTGCACTGACCGACGCGCTGAACTCCGGTAGCGTGACCATCAAAACCACCGCGCAATCCACCACTTGCACCGGCATCGCATGCGCTGAAGGCGCATCTGGTAATGGTGACATTATCATCCTCGATAAAATAGGCGCGCCTACCTCAGCCGCTGCAGGAGGTGTACCAACTAGCTACGCCTACTGGGACACAGGCACCAACACCCTGACATTGAGTGCTTATCGGGATATCCGTTTCGGCTATATCGGCAACCCGAATGCCGCAGGCGGCATAGACCTCAGCCGGAATGTATATGGAGGCAAGGTGGTACTACAGGCTGACAATACCGCTACTGGTGTCGGTACCGTGAGTTTTGATAACCAAGGCTTCAATTCCATCCAATTCGGGGATCCTGGTATAGGCATGACGAAAATTTACTACAACCCCAGCAATTACAACGCACCGACGGATTTCACGCCTTATATATCATCCAATATGGGCTTGAGCGCCAATCAATTTAAGGCCTATATGGCCGTGAATGTGAACCTGGCCACCAATATCAAAACCTACGATGGCAATAACAGTGCCTCCATCGACGTCAACAGCAGCAGCGGCCTGACCACCAACACCGGCATCAGCGTATTGACCAATGGCGGCAACCTTACTTTCGATGACAAAAACGTTGGCACCAATAAAAGCGTAAACGTCAGCGGTGTGATGCTCCATTCGGCTGACAACAACAGTAGCGGCACCGAGATTTCCGATGCAACTGGCAATTACTACATCAACGGCCTGCAAAACACGACGGGTACGATCAACAAGGCTGACTTGAGCTTGTCCGGCGTCTCTGGTGTCAATAAAGTCTATGACGGCACGACGGTTGCTACACTCAGCGGCACCGGTACGGTTACCGCCATCGGCAACGATGCAGTAACACTGGTAGGCACAGGCAGCGCCAATTTCACAGACAAAACCGTCGGCAACGGCAAAAGCATCATCGTCAGCGGTTACACACTTTCCGGCAACGATGCGCAAAACTACAATCTCATCGCCCCGGCCAACCTGGTTGCAAACATCACGCCAGCCAGCATCACGGTATCAGGCATTACAGCGGCCAACAAAGTCTATGACGGCACCACTACCGCCACTGTCACGGTCGATAACGCGCTCCTGAGCGGCAAGATAGGAAACGACCAAATCACGCTTGCATCCGTCGGCACATTTAGTGACGCCAGTGTCGGGCAGAACAAGACTGTCAATCTGAACAGCAGCTACAGCGGTGCCGATGCCAGCAACTATGTCTATATTGATCAGAGCTCAACTACTGCGAGCATTGTCCAGCCTATCGTCTATCAACAAATGTTACCGGACCTACAACGCACCATCACCCAAGTGCAATCGTCCGTACTGCCGCCACAAGCCAGCACGCAACCGCAGTTATTGAACCTGTCGCAGACACTGGTAATAACATATGACAGTGAAGAAACCAACCAGGTGCCTAAAGCACCGACCGATTCTAGTCTGCCTGCCTTTACTCCCGCACCAACCTTATCGATAGAAAACGAAGGCATACGCATACCCGATAATCTTAAGACTAAAAACCGCATCGACTAAATTATGAAATCTCCATTTCTCTCGCATGCTCCTTTAGCATCTGGTGCCTTTGCATGTCTGCTAGTGTCCGCACAACTTCATGCTGCACCAGCTGGCGTGCCTGACGCCGGTTCCATCCTGCAGCAAATGCAACCGGTCGTACCCGCAGAGCCATCGTCGAATCGTCCGGCCTTGCAAGTCACGCCTGCTGACACGACTAAACTGCCAGCGTCCCGACCATTCGACGTCAAACACATACGCATCACAGGCAACACCCTCTTTACTACCGCAGAATTGCATGCATTGTTAGCCGGACATGAAGGCAAGCAACTCACACTGGCACAAATGGAAGAGTTGGCAGCCTTGATTACCGCCTACTACCAGAAAGGTGGCTACCCCTTGAGTCGCGCCATCATCCCGGCACAAACCATCAAGGACGGCATCGTCATCATCCAGGTCGTGGAAGCGCATTACGGTGCAGTACGCCTGAACAACAGCAGCAAGGTAAACACATCCTTATTGAATTCCATCCTTGCGCCATTGAAACCTGGCGCACCAGTTGCAGGCACGGATCTGGACACTGCACTCTTGCAGCTATCGGATCTACCAGGGGTCGGCCTCAATGCCGTGTTGAAACCAGGCAGCGAAGTAGGCACATCTGACCTGGATGTCGTGACAGTCCCGGTTACGACTTCATTCGCCAATTTAGTGCTCGATAACTACGGCAATCGCTACATCGGCCGTCCACGCCTCGGTGGTACTTACAACATCTTCAATCCATTTGGTCAGGCCGACACTCTCAGCGCCAATCTGGTCACCACCGGCAATGGTCTAAACTATGGCCGTATCAGCTATGACATCTTGCTCAACGGTGCCGGTACACGAGCCGGTGTCGCTTACTCTTCGGTGCACTACAAGCTTGGAGATACCTTGCGTGCATTGGATGCCCACGGTACTGCCGACGTCGCCAGCGCATGGCTCAGGCACCCGTTGCTACGCAGCAGGCAAGCCAATGTCTATGCACAACTGCAATACGACAGCAAGCAATTACGTGATCGTATCGACCTCACCAGTACACACACTGATCGTAAACTGGACAACTGGATACTCAGTGTAAATGGTGACCTACGCGATAGCATCTTGTCCGGCGGCGTCAATATATGGAGCCTGGCCTGGACCAACGGACGGGTCAAATTCGAAGATGCAAATGCGCAAGCGCTGGATGCTGTTTCGGCAAAGACAAGCGGCCGCTTTTCCAAATGGACAACCAACTATACCCGCCTGCAAACCCTGGCTCCGCGCGACACTTTGCAATTGAATATTTCAGGGCAATGGGCGGACTCAAATCTGGATTCCGCAGAAAAGATGGCGGTCGGCGGTCCATATTCGGTTCGCGCTTATGACATCGGCGTACTGTCCGCGGATACCGGCTACTTTGGCTCGGTCGAATGGCGTCACGATCTCGGTCAGTTTGCAGCTGGCCGTTTGCAGACGGCAGTATTCGTCGAAAGTACCAGCGTCAAGGTCAATCATCGGCCGTGGACGACTTCAAAGAATTCAGCCACGTTGTCCGGCACCGGACTCGGCGTGGTGTGGGAAGGACCGGATGCCTGGCGCGCTACCGCTTCTATAGCAACCCGTCTCGGCGATGTCCCCAGCCTGCTCGCGGCACAGGCATCGACACGCGGCTGGGTTACCGTCAGCAAAGCCTTTTAAGAAGCAAGATAAAAAAGTCGACTGCAGTCGACTTTTTTCGCAGTCCGACTTAGATAACGATGGCTATATGCTCTTGCCGTCGTAATGCTGTTTCTTCAGGCTGCTCAGATCTACGTTCTCCAGACAGCGCGTATTGATGGCTGCCATTTCATTTCCATCCTTGCCCTGCGCCATGCCATAAGTCTGGCAACCGCAGGTCGGACAAAAGTGATGGGCGATCTGATGTTTGTTGAATTTATAAATGGTGGCCTGGTCCGCACCACTGGTGATTTTCAATTGTGCGCGCGGCACAAACCACAGCAGGAAACCTTTGCGACTGCAATATGAACAATTGCACTCGACGACTTGTTCCAGCGTCCCCTCGGTCTCAAACTTCAGCATGCCGCAGTGACATGATCCTTGATATAGCATCGTAGTCTCCTGTATCGATCAGAGTTGCGACGCTATCTTCGCGCCCTTACTGGACTTTGTCCAATTGTTCATAGACCGCATGCGCGACATCAGCCAGCGCACCCTTATCGATACCTGCCGACAAGGCATAACCAAATTTGCCGTCTATCCAGTAAAACACATTCACCGCACCTTCCTGCGCGAAGCGGAAACCGGTGTCCTTGTTCTGCGCCTGGTCGGTCGACACATACAAGGTCAGGCGTTGTCCCAAGCCATCCTGATACATGAACTGTGCGACCGGCCCGCTTTCACCCGGCAGCAAACGGCCGCCTATCAGTTCATAGCCTAGCTTGCCCAATTTAGGCGGCTTCACCGGGCTGCCGGTACGCTTGGATAACCAGGCTACCAGCTGATCTTCCTGTTCTGCACTCACTTCTACCGGACGACGCGCGTCCGGGCTGTAGACACTATGTGCCACCGCCGCTTGCCGCGCCAGTGTAGAAACCCTAAGCGGTGCCGCAGCACCATTGCCCTGCGCCAGCGTTACGCTCGTCTGTATCGCACCATGCAGGACCCAGCCGCCAACACCACCCGCGAGCGCGATCAACAGCGCTGCTGCATAGCGGCCATAACGTTCGCTCCAGTTCTGCAAACCCGAGCGCAGACGCGGCGGCACTGGCTCATCCAGTACCGGCCGGAACAAGGCGCGCAACGCTTCATTCTGTTCGCGATACGCGTGCACCCGTGCGTGCTCCTCCGGCCGCTCTGCCAGATAGAGCTCGACCTCACGCTGCCGCGCTTCGCTCAGGAAGCCGTCAACGTAGGCGTGCAGATCTGCTTCCGTTACCGTGTGCTGGCTCATTTGACTACCTTTAATAGCGATACAACTGATCGCCCTTCCATTTGCGCTCGCAATTTTTGGCGTGCGCGTGACAAACGTGACATCACAGTACCTAGTGGTAAGCCCAGGGTAGCCGCAACCTCTTCATAACTCATTTCTTCCAACGCAACCAACAACAGGATCTCGCGCTGCTCCGGCGGCAAACTCCGCAATGCTGTATCGAGGTCACGCATTTCCAGGCCATCACTTACCTGGTGATGCGAGACCATTGTCGGCGTATCCTCATCCAGCTCCTCGGTCGGCAACGATGGCTTGCGCACCTGATCGACATGCAGGTTATGCATGATGCCGAACAGCCATGCCCGCATATCGCTGCCGCGCTGCCATGTAGATAGTTTCTTCCAGCCGCGTTCCATCGTGTCCTGTACCAGGTCGTCCGCCCCCGTGCGATCACCCAGCAGCGCACGGGCATAACGACGAAGACGGGGGATACAGGCAATCAGCCGGTCACGTTCATCTTGCATGGCAGCTCACCGAAGCGTCAGGTATTAATCCTTAACTACGTGCCAGATATCCTTGAAGTTATCACCAGTGCGATCACCGGCTTTCTTGTCGGATGCGAACAGATAGAGTGGCTTGCCTTTGTAGGCCAATTGCTGGGTACCGTCGTCACGAGTGACTACTGAGTAAGGCGGGCTGACTTTGAGATCTTTGGCGGAGACTGCAGGCCATGCGGTGGCGCAAGGTCCGTTGCAGGCACTCTTGCCGCTATCAGCGGCATCCTTGTCAAAGGTATAGACCGTCATGCCAGTGCTGGTAACCAGTATTCCGTCAGCTTTCTTGAGCGGAACATTTTGCGCGTAAGCACTACCCGACAGGACGACTGCTGCAACAGCGGACAATACGATATGTGAGAGTTTCATTTTTGTTCCTTTTCGATGAATGGTGGCAAGTCGATAAAGGAAAGCTATGCGCTCGCCCATCGGCTTGGGTCATTTACGTCTAAGCACAGGACATGAGGTACAACAATGTGCTGACATTAAGGTAAACGATGGCACGGCTGCTTTATTCCATCGAATCGAAATTATTTATCCGCTCTGGCACATTGCTGCCGCTACCTTACACCTTCTGCCCTGCCACAGACATATTCATAAAGGACGTTCGATCAGGTAATGCGCGACTTCCCAGGCTTGCATGGCGGCATCCGGATTGCCGGTCAGATGGGCGGCATCAATCGCGCCGTCCAGCAGGATGTTGATTTGGGTAGCCAGTTTGGCTGCCTGCGCGCCATGCGTCTCGATCAGCAATGACTTTATATAGTCAATGATCAGGTTTTTATGCAGGGCCGAGATTTGATGTATAGGATTTTTGCGCTCATGGAATTCAGCAGCAGCATTAATAAACATGCAGCCATTGAAATCCTTGCGCTTGAACCATTGGTCATGCCAGGTAAAAAGCGCGAGTACCTTCTGCGCCAGACCTTCCTGCTGGTTCACGTAATTCATCAGGGAAGTGCGAAAGAATAAATCGCGCTGCGTCAGCACTTCCATGATCAGGTCCTGCTTCGATGGAAAGTACTTATATAAGGTCATCTTCGCGATCCCCGCTTCCGCGATGATGCGATCTATACCTACCCCCGTGTAGCCGCCTTGCGCAAACAATTTCATCGCCGTCTGCACCAAGACTTCCCGTTTATCCACCATTGCTTTTTCTCACAAATCAAAAAAGAAGTATTGCAGCCATCTGTCACTATCGATAGTATACAGATCTGTCTGTCTTTTCAAGTAACCGGAATGTATCTCACACATCCCTGGCGATGACATGCCAGGGCCAGACTTAACCTTATTCCAAGGACATCAAATGAATACTTTTTTTTCCAAAATGCGCGGCGGCACTGCCTTGCCACCACGTGCGCCACTGCGCCATGTTGCACTGTCCTGGCTTGGCGGCTTTCTGGCCATCGCTGCCGTTGCCATCGCCACCGACATTAGCCACGTACCACTGGTCCTGGGTTCATTTGGCGCAAGCTGCGTCCTGATCTTTGGTTTCCCTGAAAGCCCGTTCTCGCAACCACGCAATGCGATAGGCGGCCATTTCCTGTCGTCCTTAATTGGTTTGCTATTCCTTACCCTGTTCGGTGCGCACTGGTGGAGCATGGCGCTAGCGGCCGGTACGGCAATCGCCGTGATGCAGATCACCCGCACCGTGCACCCACCGGCCGGTTCCAACCCGGTGATTGTGATGCTGGCGGCACCGGCCTGGAGTTTCCTGCTGACGCCGACCCTGATAGGCAGCATCATCGTGGTACTGGTCGCGCTGGTGTTCAACAATATTCCAAAAGAGCGCTCGTATCCGAAGTACTGGATATAGCAGTCTCTTCCTGTACTGACAGCACGCTTTTATAGCTATGTATCACTGCTGTATGGGACTGCGACCGGATGCCTATTCTTATGCCTGATCCGGTCACCATTTCATATCTTAACGACTTCTTCACAACTTACGTACTATCCACAAAAAACTTACGTGGTATCCACAATTCACAATTTTTTTGCTGACGCGAATACGTGATATCCACAAGCTGAATATCACATATTCTTGCTTTCAGCTCTAGCAATGAAAGCGCTGTTCTTTGATAGTAGCGCCGTTGAATTAAATAAACACGAGCCGCGCACGAGTTTGGATGAGCTACAAACTTTTCCGACAGATCGATGCGGTTGCAAATGATCGAAATGAATCATCCGTTGTTTATTACAACGAGGGTACGTCCTGATCCTGAATTATGACGTGCATTTTCATACTTGAGAGTTGAGAGAAGGCAAAAATGAATCAAGCAACTACTATCGGTGCCGAAAGCACTGTTACTCGCTCACCATCATACCGTTGGATCCAATTGATCCTGGGTATCGTTGCGATGGCGATGATTGCAAACTTGCAATACGGCTGGACCCTGTTCGTTGACCCTATCGCTGCAAAACACGGCTGGAGCCGCGCAGCAATTCAGGTTGCATTTACCATCTTCGTTCTGACCGAAACATGGTTGGTACCTATCGAAGGCTGGTTCGTAGATAAATTCGGTCCACGTCCAGTTGTTCTGGTCGGCGGTGTATTGTGCGGTGTGGGCTGGTTCATCAACTCGTTCGCTGACTCGCTCGCAACCTTGTACTTCGCAGCTGTTATCAGCGGTATCGGCGCTGGCGCTGTATACGGTACTTGCGTTGGTAACGCATTGAAATGGTTCCCGGACCGTCGCGGCCTGGCAGCTGGCTTGACCGCTGCTGGTTTCGGTGCTGGTTCCGCAGTGACCATCATCCCTATCTCGGCAATGATCGCTTCCCGCGGCTACCAAGATGCGTTCCTGTACTTCGGTATCGGCCAAGGCATCATCGTGGTTCTGGTTGCTTTGTGCCTGTCGCGTGCTCCTGAGCACAAAAAAGGCGAAGCAGTCGCAAACGTTCAACAAACCAAACGTGATTACAAACCAAGCGAAGTTCTGCGTGAACCAGTTTTCTGGATCATGTACGCTATGTTCGTGATGGTTGCTGCTGGTGGCCTGATGGCAACTGCACAACTGGGTTCGATCGCTCGTGACTTCAAAGTGTTCGACGTTCAAGTCAGCATGATGGGTCTGACCTTGCCAGCACTGACATTCGCTCTGGCTATCGACCGCGTACTGAACGGCCTGACCCGTCCATTCTTCGGCTGGGTATCGGATCAAATCGGTCGTGAACCAACCATGTTCATCGCGTTTGCTATCGAAGCAGTTGGTATCCTGGCTCTGTTCCACTACGGCCACAACCCATTCGCATTCGTTATCCTGACCGGTATCGTGTTCTTTGCATGGGGCGAAATCTACTCGCTGTTCCCATCGACTTGCGCAGATACATTCGGCAGCAAATACGCAGCTTCGAACGCTGGCCTGCTGTATACAGCTAAAGGTACAGCTTCCCTGCTGGTTCCACTGTCCGCAGTATTGGCATCGGCAACCGGCGGCTGGTACGCAGTGTTCGTCGTAGCTAGTGCACTGAACGCAGTTGCTGCTCTGATGGCATGGTTCGTATTGAAACCAATGCGTGCTAAACACATGAGCAAACCAGCAGAATAATAGTCACACGGTAACTAGGTGTCACTCTTAAGACCGGCCTTCGCGCCGGTCTTTTTTTTCGCCCGCAATTTCTTCAACTGGCGATGGCATAACAGCGTGATCCGCCACCAGCGCCAGGCTTATGTGAGTTAGCGCGCTCACTTTGTGCATAACTTCGGGTAGCATAAGCAACAACAATCGAAGCTCCGTACACAAGGCCTCCCATATGAACTATCCCGAAATCCAGCAAAAGACTTTCCTGGCCTTATTGATTGCCTTCTCGCTTGCCTTCATCGGCATCCTGCTGCCGTTCTATGGCGCCGTGTTCTGGGCGGCTGTACTGGCCATCCTGTTTTCACCGTACTACCGCAAACTGCTGATTAAGATGAACCAGCGCAGTAACCTGGCGGCACTGGCCACGCTAGGTATCTGCCTGGTGGTAGTCATCCTGCCGCTGGTGCTGATCTCGATTTCGCTGGTACATGAAGCAACGAATCTTTATAGCAACATCCGCTCAGGCCAAATTAATTTCGCTGTGTACTTTGAAAAAGTCGTGGCGGCCCTGCCACCCTGGGTCGTGAACCAGATGGATCGTTTCGGCCTGACCAATATCGCGACCTTACAAGCCAAGCTGTCGGCAGCTGCGGTACAAGGTAGCGAATTCATTACCAAGCAGGCGATCAGCATCGGGCAGAACACCTTCAACTTCCTGATCAGCTTCACCATCATGCTGTACATGCTGTTCTTC